>CAVFKD010000001.1:0-6110 GCA_963623095.1 bacterium
TGCAATCACTTTGATTTCCATTGTGCTTGTATTATCTAACATCTTGGTTCTCCTTCCATTTTGCTTAAATTAATAAGCCTATTTAAAATACCATATATTCATTTAAAATGTATATTTATTAGATAGGTTAAGCGCTTCCATATGATATTTTTTAGTTACAAAAGGATAAATATATAATTTTTTTACTTTTTTATCATATGAATTAAAAAAGTCCGATAGTAAGTATCAGACTTGTATTTAAATAACTGGAGCAGTCAACGGGAATCGAACCCGCGCCAGATGCTTGGGAAGCATCAGTTCTACCATTAAACTATAACTGCATAAAAGGTGTTTCCACCTTTCAGTTTAAATTAAATATAAATAAATTAATTCTAATGTGTTTTTAATTCCATCAATATGAGTTCTTTCCATACCGTGAGAAGCATGAACACCTGTACCAATTAATGCACCTTTAAAGTCTTTTCCAGCGCGGCATGCTGCAGAAACATCACTGCTGTAGAATGGGAAGATATCAACAGTATATTTAATATTATTCTCTTTTGCGAGATTAATTAATTTAGTTGTTAATTCATAATCATATGGTCCACTTGCGTCTTTTGCACATATTGAACATGAATATTCATTACCTGCAAGATCAAGGCCAATACAACCCATATCAAGAGTAACAAATTCTGATATATCATCACTTACCATACTCGCACCATGACCAACTTCTTCATAAACTACAAAATAAATTTTTGTATTGTATTTAGGAGTTAAGTTATGTTCTTTCATATAAGTTAAAAGCATTAATAAAACAACAACTGAAGCTTTATCATCGATGAATCTTGTTTTTAAGAAACCAGAATCTGTAATTTCAAATTTAGGATCATAACAAACTATATCTCCATTTTGAATACCTAGATTTTCTACATCAGCTTTAGAAAATACTTTTTCATCTAATCTAACTTCTAAATTATCAATATCTCTAGATTTAGTTTTTGCATCTGCATAGACATGTACGGCAGGAGAAGTAGATAAAATTGTTCCTGTATATACTTTGTTATCTCTTGTATAAATCTTACAATATTCACCATCTAATGTAGGAGTAGAAGGTCCACCTAAAACTGTTAAAGCTAAAGTACCATTACTTTTAATAGAACGAACCATTAAACCTAATGTATCTAAATGTGCGCTTGTCGCGACAGTTTTAGAATCATCTTTACCTTTGATGGAAACTTCTAAAGCACCATTATGTAAAATCTTATAATCATATCCTAAATCTTTGATATATGATTCAACTAACTTTACTGCATTAGAAGTAAAACCAGTTGGTGAATCACAAGTAAAAATATCTTTGGATATCTTTTTAAATAAATCTAAATTAAATTCAATCATAAAATTCTCCTTTTTTAATCAACAACATCAATAAATTCAGCATCAACATATTTGCATAATGTATTTGGATCAATTTCTATTTGATAGCCTACTTTTCCCGCGGAAACGCATATTTTATCAAATAAAATTGCAGTATCATTAATAACTGTTTTAAATTTCTTTTTCATACCAACAGGAGAACATCCTCCATGGATATAACCAGTTAAAGGTAATAATTCTTTTTGATGAATCATTTCAAGAGATTTAACATTAACTGCTTTAGCGGCTTTTTTTAAATTCAATGAATGATTAACTGGAATACAAAATACGTAATAATTTTTATCACTAGCTCTAGTAACAAGTGTTTTAAATACTTGTTCTACATCTTGATTTAAAGCTTTTGCCACTTCTTCACCATTAGTGATACTATTATCATATGAATGCATATCATAAGTAATTTTCGCGGCATCTAATAATCTAGAAACATTAGTCTTTTCCATTTTGTTTACCTATATTTTCTTTCGCTAAAGCGAGCATTAATTTAATTCTATTTTCTTGGTTAACTTTACTCGCGGATGAATCATAATCAATTGGAGTAATATTGGTTTCAGGATATAAAGATTTTAATTTATTCATAACCCCTTTACCGCATACATGGTTAGGTAAGCAACCAAATGGTTGTGCGCAGACAATGTTAGGATAACCTTCTTTAATCAATTCTTTCATTTCCGCGGATAATAGCCATCCTTCACCCATCTTCGCACCATGTTTAATAACACCTAAAGATTCTTTTCTTGTTTCTTTAAATGGTTTCATTGGAGTAAAGGAAGAATATTTCTTAATTGATTTAATCATCAATGTTTCATAACGAGTAATAAATTTTAATAAGAAAGTATTATATGCTTTTTTATACAATTTAGTTCCATAATATCTATGGTCATATTCACCATTCGCGAAACAATATAATAAGAAACCAAATACGCCAGGAACACAAATTTCCGCGCCTTCATCAATTAAGAATTGTTCTAAGTTATTATTACCAATTGATGCATATTTAACATATATTTCACCAACAATACCTACTTTTGGTTTTGGGGTGATTTCAATTGGTAAAGAAGCAAAATCTTTAACAATTTGTTTTAAATTCTTTTTAATTTGTCCAAATGATGAACCTTTATTATTTCTTAATTCATTTCTTAAATAATTATTCCATTTGACAACTAAAGCATCGGAACTACCTTTATTTATTTCAAAAGATCTAGTTTTATTATGCAAATACATCAATGTATCTCCATAAGTAACCGCGGCAAGAAGATTCATTAAGAAAGGAAGAGTTATATCTATACCTTCAGATTTGCTTAAATCTCCTAAATTCAAAGTAATAACTGGGACAAAGCCAAATCCAGCATTTTCTAATGCTTTTCTAAGTAATGGGACATAGTTAGTCGCTCTACAACCTCCACCGGTTTGAGTTAAAACTAACGCAACATGTTTTACATCTTCTTCATGTTTTAAAGCATCAATAAATTGACCAATAACACATGTCGCAGGATAACAAGTATCATTATGAACATACTTAAGTCCTTCTTTGACTAAGATTGTTTCTTTATTTTGTAATACTTTTGCTTTAAATCCCATTTTTTCAATCGCACCTGCGATTATATCCATATGAGAATCTAAGAAGGAAGGAACTAAAATAGTATGAGTCTTTTTCATTTCAGGAGTGAATTTTGGATAATCTAATATGAATTCTTTATTTTCCATTCTTTTCTCTCTCCTTTCCTTCTAAAGCTGCGAGTAAAGATCTAATTCTAATTTTTACTGCACCTAAATTAGTAATTTCATCGATTTTAATTTGAGTATAAATCTTACCATTGGATTCAAGTAATTTCTTAGTTTCATCAGTAGTAATCGCATCAAGACCACATCCGAAAGAAACAAGTTGAATTAAATTAACATCTTCATTATCACTTGCATATTTAGCCGCGGAATATAATCTTGCATGATATGTCCATTGGTTCATAACATTAGTCGCGAATTTCTTATTTAAATGAGAAATACTATCTTCGGTAATAACCGCGCAATTGAAGCCAAGGATTAATTTATCAATACCGTGGTTAACTTCAGGATCAACATGATAAGGACGACCTGCAAGAACAAAGATACGTTTGCCTTCTTTTCTTGCTTTGGAAATAATAATTTGTCCTTGTTCACGAATATATTTTAAGTAATTATCGTATTCTTCATATGCTTTAATTGAAGCTTGTTTGATTTCTTTTTTGCTAAATCCTCCAATACGATAATTTAATATTTCATAGATCTTTTTATTAAATTGTTTTTTGTCGTATAAACCTAGATAATCTCTAATAAATGTGACATCTTTTAATCTTTCAACATTGTTAATAATTGTTTCAGGATAATAAGCAACAATAGGACAATTATAATGATTTTGAGATATACCTTCATCAACGTTATATGACATACATGGATAGAAAATAACTTTATATCCATCATCTAATAATTTTTCAATATGTCCATGAACTAATTTCGCAGGATAACAAGCTGTGTCAGAAGGAATAGTATGTTGTCCTTTATGATATAAAGAAGGTGATGAGAATCCAGAGTTATATACTTCAAATCCTAATTCAGTAAAGAATGTATACCAAAAAGGTAATAATTCATAATTATTCAATACTAAAGGTAAAGCAATCTTTCCTCTTTTTCCTTCTTTAGGTTGATAAGACATTAATTTATTTTGAATAATCTTGTATAGATTATATTCATCAGATTGTGATTTCTTAGTAATTGGTTTTTCACATTTATTGCCAGAGATAAATTTACTGCCGTTGTTAAAAGTATTCATTGTTAATGCGCAATGGTTATTACAGCCATTACAATTAAATGAAACTGTTTTAAATGTGAATCCATTAATTTCATCTAAAGAGATGATATTAGATTTTTCTAATTTTAATTCTTTTGCTTGTAATGCAGAACCATAAGCACCTGCAAGACCAGCGATATTAGGACGAGTTACATGTAAGTTTAATTCTTTTTCAAACGCTCTTAAGACAGCTTCATTATAGAAAGTTCCACCTTGAACAACTATATTTTTACCAAGTTCACTTGGATCTGCTACTCTTATAACTTTATAGATAGCGTTTTTAACAACTGACATTGATAGACCTGCGGAAATATTATCAATAGTCGCACCATCTTTTTGTGCTTGTTTAACACTAGAGTTCATAAATACAGTGCATCTAGATCCTAAATCTACTGGCTTTTTAGCGAGTAAACCTAACTTAGAAAAATCTTCAATATTGTATCCTAATGCATTTGAGAATGTTTGTAAGAAAGATCCGCATCCAGAAGAACAAGCTTCGTTTAAGAAAATATTAGATATTACACCATTTTCAATTTTGAAACATTTAATATCTTGTCCTCCAATATCAATAATAAAATCAACATTGTTATTGAAATGTTTTGCTGCTTTAAAATGGGCCATTGTTTCAACAATACCATAATCTAATGAGAATGCATTCTTAATTAAATCTTCACCATAACCAGTTGAACAAGCACCTTTAATCTTAGTATCAGGATTAATAGAATATATCTCTTTTAAAATATCTTTAAAAACAATTAATGGTTTACCCTTGTTTGGAAGATATTTTGTATAACGAATATTTTCATTATCATCAATTAAGACAACTTTTAAAGTAGTTGAACCAGAGTCAACACCTAAATATAAATTATCTTTATATCCTTCAAGAGGAAGAATATCAACTTTTGCAAGAGCGTGTCTTTTTCTAAATTCATCTAATTCTTCTTGGGAATTAAATAAAGGTTCATTAAATGCATAATTACCACTTGCTTTTGATTCTTCAAATAGTTTTAAAACATCATCTAATAAATATTTTTTAGATGCGCATAAACCTGAACCCAAAGCAACATAGAACAATGAATTTTCTGGACATGTACCTTTTAAATTTAAAGATTCATCAAAAGAATTTCTTAATTCAGGAATAAATGTTAATGGTCCACCTAAATAGACAATATTTCCTTTAATTTCTCTTCCTTGCGCTAGTCCTCCAATAGTTTGGTTAACTACTGATTTAAAAATAGATTTCGCTACATCTTCTTTTGAAGCACCTTGATTTAATAAAGCTTGAATATCAGTTTTTGCAAAAACTCCACATCTAGAAGCGATTGTATAAGTCTTTTGAGCTTTAGAAGATAAAGTATTCATCTCATCAATAGAAACATTTAACAATGTTGCCATTTGGTCGATAAAAGCACCTGTACCACCTGCACAAGTACCATTCATTCTTACTTCAAGACCATGATTTAAGAATAAAATTTTTGCATCTTCTCCACCAAGTTCAATGATGCAATCTGTATCTTTTAAATAAGTAGTCGCGGCGATTCTTGTCGCGTATACTTCTTGAACAAAGTCTATATTTAAGCTTTGAGCGATTCCCATACCTGCCGATCCGCTCATACCTATATAAACTTCATTTGATCCTATAATTTGTTTTTCTTTTACCTCTTCAATTACTTTTAATAAATTTTCTTTTATATGAGAATAATGACGAGTATATGAAGAATATATTAATTTACCTTCATCGTTTAATACGACACATTTTATCGTTGTTGATCCAATATCTAATCCAATGCGCATATTATGCCTCCATTTCTTGATTATTATAAGTACATTAAGGTTAAAAAACAATAAATAAAAAAATTAACCAACATTATTT
>CAVFKD010000001.1:6174-99484 GCA_963623095.1 bacterium
TTTATATTATATAATAAGTTTGTATTCCAAAGGAGGATTTATAACTATGGGATTATTTAGTAAAAAACAATTATTAAAAGTTATTGAATTTGAAGACGAATCAAAAGATGTCTTAGTTAACAAATATCAATTAAAAGATCGTGATGAGATTATGAACTCTTCTACATTAGTAGTAAGACCATCTCAAATCGCATTATTTGTACATAAAGGTCAAGTTTGTGATATCTTTGCACCTGGTACTTATAAATTAGCAACAGAAAACATTCCTTTCTTAACTAAATTATTAAGCTTACCTACAGGCTTTGATTCACCAATTAAAGCTGAAGTATATTTCATCAATACAAAACAAATCACAGGTTTAAAATGGGGAACTCAAAACCCTATCATGATGAGAGATAACGATTTTGGTACAGTAAGATTAAGAGCATTTGGTATTTACTCATTCAAAGTAAAGAATGCAAAAGTATTTATGGAAGAAATGTTTGGTAACAATTCTATCTATAAAGCAAGTGATGTTGCAGAACAAATGAAACCAGTCATCGTTCAAGGATTCTCAGATGCAATCGCTGAAAGCAAAATCTCTGCATTAGATTTAGCGGCAAACTACAAAGAATTCTCAACAACTATCTTAGATAAGAACCAAGAAGAATTTGAAAAATTCGGTCTTGAATTATGCACATTAGTCATTGAAAATATTTCTCTTCCTCAAGAAGTTGAAAAAGCACTCGATGAAAGAACAAAACTTGGTGTATTAGAAGACAAGATGGGTACATACGCTCAATACAAAGCTGCAAACGCTATGGAAGAAGCTGCAAAGAATCCAAATGGTAACAATATGGCAGGTTTAGGTGTTGGTATTGGTGCTGGCGCTAATATTGGTGCAATGTTTGGTCAATCTTTAGCTAATGCACAAAATAAACCAAAGGAAACTTCATCTACACAAGGTACAAAGAAATGCCCAGGTTGTGGTGCAGAAGTTCCAGCAGGAAGTAAATTCTGTCCAGAATGTGGCGAAAAAATGCCAGTAGCTAAATTCTGTTCACACTGCGGCGCTAAATTACAAGAAGGCGCAAAATTCTGCCCTGAATGCGGAGAAAAACAATAATGGAAAATCAAGAAGAAGTTGTTGCTAAAGAACTTTCTTCCAGTGATAAAAAATGTCCTACTTGTGGATCTGAATTAAGTTTTGATCCATCAACAAAGAAATTAAAATGTTGCTCATGTGGTAACTTTTATGAATTCGATTTAAACCTCAGCAATGAAAAACATGATTTAAATTTAGAAGAACAAAATATCTCTACTGAAAAGTGGGCAAGTGAATCTAAATTAGTCAAATGTAATTCATGTGGTGCAAATATCATGATTAATGGTTTAGCTATTACTCAAGAATGTCCTTACTGCGGTTCTAAATACATTGTAGAAACTAAGGAAATTCCAGGATTAAAACCTGATTGTGTTGTTCCTTTTGCGTTCAATCAAGAAGATGCAAAAACTAAGTTTAAACAATCAATTAAAGGTAAATTCTTTGTTCCTCACAAGTTAAAGAAAGAATTCAAAGATGCGGATGTTAAAGGTATTTATATTCCTGCATTCTCTTTTGATGGAGAAACTATCTCTCATTACACTGGTACAGTTCAAATTGCAAAACAAGTTAAAACTAAAGATGGTTATAGAACCGTATATGAAACTAGACCTATTGCAGGAACTTACTCATATGATTATTGCAATTTATTAATTGAATCATCAACTCAAATTGATGATGATCAATTATCTTCTATTATTCCTTATAACCTTCATGAATCTTATGAATATAATAATGATTTCTTAAGAGGTTATTATGTCGAACAATACGTTGATACAATTAAAGCTTGTCATGCTCTTGCGGTAAATAAAGTCGGAAGCGATATTAAATCCAGTATTGAAGCACAACACACTGGTACAGTCACAAGTTTATTTGTTGATACTGATTACTCTAACGAAAAATATAATTATCAATTATTACCTCTATATTATGTATCATTCACATATAAGGAAAAGAAATATACAACTTTAATGAATGGTCAAACTGGTAAAGTTGGTAATGGATTACCTATTTCAAAATTAAAAGTAGCATTTGTAGTATTAATGTTTATTATCCTTGTTATACTAGTTGTATTCTTCATTTTGAAATCAGAATAATGAAAGGAATAAATTATGAATAAAGTTAAAAAGAATAAAAAAATCTACACTATTATTGCAGCGATTATCCTTGTTTTAGGTGTTGGTGCATTAGTCGGAAGCGTATTTACATTAATCTCTGGAATTAGTAAATTCTCCATTGAAGGACAATTAGTATCCGCGATTATTGTTACTATCGTAGGTGTATTATTAGTCTTACTTGGTGGTTTCTTAGTAGTACTAGGTATTTATCATTTATGGATTGCTTCTGCGTTAAAAGCAACAGATGGCAATATCGCTGAAGGTAATGATTTAGCGAATAAAACTCTTAATTCAAAAAAATGTCCTAAATGTGGATGCACAAATACTGGCGATGTACATGTTTGCCAATGTTGTGGTGAAAAATTAGATTAATCAAATAAAGCTTGGCCATCGCCAAGCTTTTTTATTTACTCTCACTTTTATCTAATTCTTTATTAATCCAAGTCATAATTACTTCAACTATATAATCTTGCTCTTCTTGGCTTAATTCTTTATTTGGTTGGATTTTATGCCATTTTCTCATGCATTCGCGACAGCAAGTTCCAGTCGCGTGTTGAGCGATAAATACAGGATGACCTTTCAAAGGTGTTTGTTTTCCATCATTTGGAATATAAGCAGGCGCTTCTCTTTTTTTAATAAAATCTATCGCATGAAGTTTGATTGTATCTAATCCTTTAGACTTAATATAATCAATATCTTTTTGACTTAAATGAAAGTGGCTTCTAAATTTTGAATTACTTAATTTTTCAAATAATTGATCTAAATTATTATCCATTAAGATTAACCTTCTTAATTAATCATCCATATGATTCATAACTCGATGAGTAAGTTCATAACTTGCTTCATCCATTTTTCTTTTATGAATCTTTATATTAATAAAATGATATAACCAGATACCAAAAATGATTGTTGAAACTCCAATAAAGACCATTGATAAACTAAACATAATTACATATGCAGCATCATGAGGCTTATTATCACCATACATTGACGCAACAACAATGAATAGAACTATACCAATGATATATCCGAGTATATAAAATATTCCTAAGAATTTACTTCTTCTTTGATGATGCAAGTAAATCTTTTTTTCTTCATCTCTAATTTGAATTAATTCTTCATTTTTGCTCATATAATCACCTTTTAACTATTAAATAGTCTAAATTAAAAAGTATATGTTTTCAATTATAAATAATAAAAAAAGTAATTAGTAGTTAGTTATAACTAATTAGTTATGATATAATATTTTTACAAAAAGCATTTGCTTTAGGAGGTTTGTTTATGAGAATTACCGCGGTGGCAGTTGGAACAAGGGGTGATGTGAATCCATTGGTTGAATTAGGTTCTGAAATGGTTAAAAAAGGTCATGATTTTAGAATACTTGCAATGGAAGAATTTCGCCCATTAATAGAAAAAAAGAATGTAACATATCTTCATTTAGATGGTGACGCTGATCACGTTATGAAATATCTAGTAACTGATTATAAAAACAGTATGGATTTTATGATTGGATTAATGAAGTTAAAAAAGGAAAACCCTATGTTTATGGAACAAACATTAAAAGCTATCGAAGGCTCAGATGTGTGTATGTATGGTACTTGTTCAGGGTTTGTAAGAGATGCCGCGGATAAATTAAATATTCCATGTATTCGTTATTTCTATAGTCCATATGATAGAACAGATTTATATTCATTATACTCTTTAGAACACAATACTCCTGCAGTTGCTAAAAGTTATGATAATATCACAAGTGGAATGCCAATGCTTTCAAATATTTTAATGGGAAAATGGAGAAAGAAAAATGGAATTCCAAAAGTAAAAAATTTTGATCACTACTTAGAACAAAATAACAAAAAAGTACTTACTTTTTACCCAGTAAGCCCATTACTTATGCCAATTGATCCAAAATGGGGTAACCATATTCATGTTACAGGATATTGGTATCATCCAGAAGAAGATGCAGTTTCATATAAAATTGATCCTAAGTTAGAAGATTTCTTAACAAATGGAGAAAAGCCTATATTTATCGCATTTGGTAAAGCTGAATCAAAGAGCTTGGCAAAGTTACAAATTCGCGTAGTTGAGGCTTTAAAAGAAACTGGAATTAAAGCAATCGTACAAGCGTTTCAAATATCTTCCCCACAAAATACAGATAAATTATATTTTGTAGATAAAATTCCTTATAGTTATATATTCCCACGTGTTAAAGCAGTTGTCCATCATGGTGGTTGCACAACAAATGGTATTGGAATATGGTCAGGTTGCCCTACCCTTGTCATCCCTCTTGCATTAGATCAATACTATTATGGTAGAGCAGTCCATGAACTAGGAATAGGACCTCGTCCATTGTACATAAGAAAAAAGCTTTGTTCAAAAGATCAAATTAAGGATGCTTTAAATGATCTTGTCAGTGGAAAATATGATAATCGCGCAAAAGAACTTTCCTTACAAATAAGAAAAGAAAATGGTATAGAAGAAGCAATTAAAGCAATTGAAGATTATATAAAATAAATATTTAAACCTTAAGCAGATATAAGACCATCTTGTATCTGCTTTTTTTACGTTAAAGATGAGATTTTTACATTAAAAGCCCTGTAAACGTCTTATAAACATCATCAAAAGAAAAGACCTGAAACCGTGTCATTTCACACGGCTTCAAGCCTTGAAAATACTAAATTTGTGGAACTATTTCTAAGCCACTTACTCTTATTCAAATTCAATTGTCGCAGGTGGTTTACTTGTTACATCATAAAGTACTCTATTAACATTATGTACTTCATTAACTATTCTTCTTGATACAATATCTAATACATCATAAGGTATTTTAGCCCAGTCAGCAGTCATACCATCAATAGAAGTAACCGCACGGATTGCAACTGAGTAAGAATATGATCTTTGATCACCCATAACACCAACTGATTTATTATCTAATAATACAGTGAAATATTGCCATACTGATTTATCTAAACCAGCTTTTTTAAATTCTTCTCTTAAAATAGCGTCACTATCTCTAACAATTTCTAATTTATCTTCAGTGATATCACCAATGATTCTAATCGCTAAACCTGGACCTGGGAAAGGTTGACGATTAACAAGTTCATCATCAATTCCTAATGCTTTACCAAGTCTTCTTACTTCGTCTTTAAATAATTTATTTAATGGTTCAAGAAGTTGGAATTTCATATCTTTTGGAAGACCGCCGACATTGTGATGAGATTTAATTGTTTGAGCGGTTTTAGTTCCAGATTCAATAACGTCTGTGTATAAAGTTCCTTGCGCTAAGAAAGAATAATCACCGATTTTTGCTGATTCTTCATCGAATACTTTAACGAATGTATTACCAATGATTTTTCTCTTCTTTTCAGGTTCTTTGACATCTTTTAATAAGCCTAAGAATAATTCACTTGCGTCTACTTTACATACGTCAATTCCAAACTTTTTAAATCTTTCCATGACAATATTAGCTTCATCTTTTCTAAGTAGACCATGATCAATAAACATACATTTGAGTTGAGGACCAATTGCTTTAGAAATTAATACTGCCGCGACAGTAGAATCTACTCCGCCGGAAATACCTAATAAAACATTCTTATCTTGAACTTTTTCTTTAATAGCTTTTATTTGTTCTTGAATATATGTATCCATATTCCAAGTACAATTGCATTTACAAATCTTAATAACAAAGTTCTTTAAGATTTGGAATCCACATTCTGAATTATTAACTTCAGGATGGAATTGAACTGCATAAATATTATCTTTTGTATTTTGAATACTTGCGATAGGACAATCTGTTGTTTTAGCGAGTACTTCAAATCCTTTTGGTGCTTCAAATACGCCGTCACCATGGCTCATCCAAACCATTTGGTTAGATTTAGTTTCAGAAAATAAAATTGAGTCTTTAATAACGTTTAATTCTTTTCCGCCGTATTCTTTATTAACACATGCTTTTACTAAACCACCGAAATGATGAGAAATATATTGCATGCCATAACAAATACCCATAACTGGAATGCCTAAAGAAAAGATTTCATCGTTACATCTAAAGGATTTAGGATCATAAACCGAATTAGGTCCTCCAGATAAAATAATACCTTTTACATTCTTTTGTTTGATTTCTTCAATTGAAATATCATAACTGACTAGTTCTGAATATACACCCATATCACGAATTCTACGAGCGATTAGTTGGTTGTATTGACTACCAAAATCAAGTACTAAGATTTCTTCTTCCATTGTTTCCCTCCTGTTAAATAAAAAAAGGGCTATCAAGCCCTAATTTTTATAAATAATATAGATTTGTTACATAAAAAGAACTAATAGAGATATTATCAATTTTCATTTTTAATTCTTTTTCCATACATCTCCATAACCAAGCATCAGCGATATAAATAAGATTTCCCCCGATAGTCCGAAGTTACCCTACTATAATCATTAATCCTCCCCCATAGAGATATTAACTATCGTAGTCTCGCTATTTACGGCAGCGAGGTAGAAACTTTCGAACCAATCATCGAATTTATACGACCAATTACATATTTAGTTTACTTTGAATAAATGTAGTTGTCTATATTAACTTTTTGAAAGCGATTTCATAAGCTTTCTTTTATTTTATTTTTTTACTATTCAGCTTTTGTTTCTTCGCTAGTATCTGAAGTTTCTTCTTCACTAACTGGAGCAACTACTACATCTTTTGGATCTTTTAATGCTAAGTTAACTGCGATACCTAATAACATTGCAACTGCAGTAGATGTAATTGTGATTGTTGGGTTATTAGCGTTACCGAACTTTAATGATAAACCACCAATACCTGCGACTAAGATAACACTTGCGATAAAGATATTTTTAGATACATTGAAATCAATCTTTTGTTGAATAAGCATCTTAACACCACTTGAAGCAATGAAACCATAAAGGATTAATGATACACCACCTGTAACACATCCAGGAATTGTTTGAAGTAATGCAGTAAATGGAGTGAAGAAACCAACACCAATTGACATTATAGCCGCTAATAAGACAACTTTTACAGAAGCAATACCAGTTGTACCAATAACTGCAACGTTTTCACCATATGTTGTATTTGCTGCACCACATAATGCACCAGATAATGCTGTAGCGACACCATCACCAGTTAATGTTCTTCTTAAACCTGGTTCTTCATTTAATAAATCTCTACCAATGATATTACCTAAGTTTTCATGATCACCAATATGTTCACAAACTGTAACTAATGAAACTGGAACGAATAATAAGATAACTTCACCAATTGTTGCCCAATCAAAGTTCTTAATTGAATCAAATCTTAAGAACATGAATGATTCTGCATCATTTGGAACAAACATTTTATAATTGAAGATTGATGAGAAATCAAAGTCTGTAAAGATTTTTGTTAATGGTGTGAAATCAACAATGTTGAAATATTCATTTCCACATGCTGTATAACCAATTAATGTAATAACAACTGCGACTAAATAACCACATCCCATACCAATAACGAATGGAATTAAGCTTGCCATCTTACCTTTACCATAGTGAGATGCACATGCAGTTGCGAATAATGCAACTAAGCCACAAAGAATTGCAATTAAATTATATGAACCATTCGCGCTAGTTAAATTTGAAACTGCGGAACTTGATAAACCTAAACCAATAACCATAATAACTGGTCCAACAATTACTGGAGGTAAAAGTTTATTTAACCAAGCTGTACCAATGAATTTAACTAATAAAGCAATAATGCAATATACTAAACCTACTAAGAACATACCAATGATAATTGCTAAGTAGTTGTTTCCACCTGCGTTATTGATTAAGCCTACTGCAAGAGCAGATTGCATTGGAGCAATGTAAGCAAAGCTTGAGCTTAAGAAAACTGGTGATTTCATTTTTGTAATTAATAAATAACAAATTGTACCAAGACCTGCAGATACTAATGTCGCTGCGATTGGTAAACCAGTAAGCATAGGTACTGTAATACATGCAACAAGCATTGCAAGAATGTGTTGGATCGCAAAGATAATCCAGTGCGATACTTTTTTAGGTGTTTCTTCAACATCTAGAACTAAGTTCTTTTCCATAATATCCTCCCCCCGTAAAATTTCCTAAAAAAAAGGTCAACCGACGATGGTTGACCTAATTTTATATAATGGAAAAACTTGAATAGTAAAATTTAGAGAATAAATCCCCTTTTAAGATAACCTTCTTTAACTTGGAAGATGTCTTTTTCATAGGGCGGTCTCCTTTTTACTTGTTATATGTTAACACAAATTAAATTTTTTGCAAGTACTAAATTTTTAGTAAACGCTTACAAGACTCTTCTTTTAAGATTTTAAAATTATATAATTTTAATTAATATATCAAATATTTCATTGAGAGATTTAATTTCATAATCAGGTTTATCACTTTTCTTATTTGACTTATTATACCAAATTGTTGGTATACCTAAATTTAAACCAGATTGAATATCACTAGTTAAAGAATCACCAATAATAATCATTTCTTCTTTATTTGGATATTTTTTTAATATAGGTTCAAAGAATCTAACATCAGGCTTATCATAACCTACTTCTTCTGAAATATAGATTTCATCAAAATATTGTTTTAAACCAGATCTTTCAATTCTATTAGGATTAATGCATTTTGATCCATTAGAAATAATTATTATCTTATATCCTAATGATTTAGCTTTTTTTAAGAATTCTTCAGATTCAGGGAGTTGATAACCAAGTTCTTTTAAAAGACTATGATATATTTCATTCGCTTCATGTCCATTTATTTCTCTATCTAAACAAGTTTTAAAGAATTCTTCAAAGCGAAGATAAACAATATCTTCTCTTAAAGCCTCTTTCTTTTCTAATAATCCCCAATACTTTTGATTAATAGATGCGTATTTATTCAATAATTCATCACTTGGTGTTACTCCATAATGTTTTAGCATATAAGTAAGTGCTTCTTTTTCACTTCTTGTAAAATCTAAAATAGTATTATCCAAATCCATCAAAAGTATCTTTTTCATCATTTTAATTTAAACTCCATGTAGATAGGTTCATGGTCAGAATAAGCAAAACCTTCTAACCCTTTATTACCATTTTTTGTAGTAATGTTCCTACTAGTAACCAATTCTACATTATCGGAAATAATAAATCCATCAATTACTGTTACATAATTTGTTACATCTCCCCATTCAACATTATTGCTTCTATTTGAAGGATGATTATCATTCGCGACAACTTTAAATCCTTCAATAAATGGTGAAGAACCATCTTCATTAAAGACAGTATAAACCCATGAAGGAGTTTTAGTGATATTATTAAATGCCTTATTAGTTGTTGTATTGTATGAATAATCAGGGTTATAAGTGATTAAATCTTGATTGAAATCGCCACCTAAAACAACATAATCATCATTTTCTTTCCGTTCCTTAAAAAATTCATTTAATTCACTTAATTGTTTTGATCTAATTTTTCCTCCTTCATCATACGCGGATAAATGGAGATTAACTAAATATAATTTTTTACCATTATTAACATCAATAACTGAATATGAATAGCAACGATCTAATTCAGTGTATTTTTTTATTCCTGAAGCAATGGTAAGTTCAATTCTTTTAGCTTCGTTAATTTTATATTTTGATAAAGTAGTCAATCCTGCGGTAGATCTTCCATGCATATCATATAAAGGATAAGGTAAAAATGCAGAATGATAGTTACAAGCATGAATATTATCAAAATTTGTAAAACTATCACATATCATCTTATTTTCATCAATGTGATAAGAACGAGTTGAATCAGTGTCTAATTCTTGGAATAAAGCAAAATCTACATCGAGAGATTTTACGCAAGAAACGGCACCATTTATATTAAAATTGACCTCATCTTTGCTCTTTGCAGTCGAATAATGTCCATAAGTAATATTGCCATTTAAATCATATCCATCATCTAAGAAAAAAGTATAATCTTGAGAATAAGCACCAAATCCAACATTATAAGAAGTAATTTTATAAGTAGTATCAGTTTTTAATTCATTTAATGAAGAATTATGATTAATGTTTAAATCGATATTGCCAATTCTTTGCCCTCTTATAACAATTGCCACAACATCGCTTAATAAAGCAAGGCTCAAGACTCCAACAAGTGACAAAGAGACTATTAATGTGATTTTAATTCCTTTTTTCATATTATGTTTCTCCTATTTCCCTTAGGTATTTAAATTATATCTTAAAAATAAATATTTGAAAAGGAAGGGAATAATCCCAAGATTATAAAATAAAAAATAAAATAAATATGATTGCTTCTAAACGTTTTTATCGTTATACTCTTTTATAAAGTTAAAGTTAACTTTAGTTTGGAGGCAGACATGGATACATATAGCATTTCAGAAGTTTCAAAGATGTTTAATTTACCTATTTCAACATTAAGATATTACGATTCAGAAGGTTTATTCCCTGATATTGAAAGAAAAAATAATGTAAGAATCTTTAAAAATCATGAAATAGAACAATTAAGACTTATCGAATGTTTAAAAAAATCAGGTTTAGAAATTAAAGATATTAAACGCTTTATGGAATTATGCAAAAAAGGTCCTTCTACCTATGTAGAAAGACTCGATTTATTTAAAAATCAAAAAGCGCAAGTAATAAAGCAAATTGAAGAATTAAATAACACTTTAAATATGCTAAATTTCAAATGCTTTTATTATTCTACCGCGATTAAAGATGGTTCTGAAGAATCAATTCAAAATATGATTAGAAGTCATTCTTTACCAGAAGATATTCAATCTGCATATGATGAATGCCATTGCAAAGATATCAAATCTAATTAGAAATATTCCACCATTAAGACAAGATGATCCTTTCTTGTCTTTTTTATTTCTTCTTTTATAATTACTTTTCCTTTTTTACGCATTGATAAATAAGAATTAAACATTACCTTTTGATCAACTTTAAGTTTTGTTTCAAAATTGTAAGCAACTTCTTCGTTAATAATAGCTTCTTTAGCCTTTTCTCTTGAAACATTAAATACCGAACTAACGATATTGTCTAATCGCATCGATGTGACAATAATATTAACTATTTTTCTTTGTGATTCTGGCAATATTCCATCATAGTCTTCAATACTTATTTTATGATTAGAAACATAAGAAAAGTTTTCTTTTATAAATGGAAGAATTCTTGCATGTACTTCAATTAAATATAATTTATCTTGGCAATAGATATTACCTATCAATTCTCTTTTAATGCCAGTGTTTAATATTGCACCCATTATTTCATTATGTTTTAATTCTTCATTGGTTACTATTTTTATTATTTTCAATGGGTTATTAATTTCATAATCATCGTTATAACTAATATAAGCAATCTTTCTTTCACCATTATTATAATAATGAATATTTAATCCATACTTAGAAACAATATTATTTATTTCCATTTGATAAGGCAAAGATAAAAAAGGAGTAACTAGGTAATCTTCTACTCCATCAATGACATTAAATATCTTTTCTTTAATCTTTATAAAATCATAATCATTTAATTTATTCATGCGCTTCAACCTTTATATAATCTTCATTTTTATTTTGTTTAGAAAGTAAGTTTTCTAAATATAATATTAATACATCTTTTTTGATTAATCTTACTTTATGAGAAATAATAAAATATTTTGTCTCTATTTTCTTTAATTCTTTTATTAAATTATATAATAAACTGACATTATAGCCCTTTGAAGACTCGTAAATAGCATCTCCAAGTAAAGTTACCTCATTATTTAAAACGATGATTAATGAGCCTTTTTCATGAGGAGACGGTATTTGTTTTATCTCCATATGAATTCCATCATCAATAATCATATTAGATATTATATGACCTAGATTTAATTTCTTATTAGAATACTTAGATACATATATTTTATTAGAATCAAAATATGGTAATAAACCAACATGATCTTCATGGAAATGAGAAATAAATATATATCTAATATCGGAAATATCGATTTCTTTTAATAAATTATTATCACACCCTACATCAAAAAGATAATTATCCTTGTCTCCTTTAATCAAGAAAACATCGCTAGATAATTCATGAATATATGTTTCTTTAAAATAATATAAGTAAGATGTAAGTTGTTCCATATAATCCTCTTTTCATCATTTTAGCATAATAAAAATAAATTAACTTCCTTTTAGATAAAATAATTTGCAATTTCTAAAAAAAGTTGTTGACATACAAGTTTTACCCTAGTAGAATGTTATTACTATCGCTTTGGTAGTATCTGGGTATTTAGCTCAGCTGGGAGAGCATCTGTTTGACGTACAGAAGGTCGGGGGTTCGATCCCCTCAGTACCCACCATTTTAAAAAGATATAAAGAACTATATGTTCTTTTTATCCCCCAAAAAACTTTTCCCAAAAAAAAGCACTCTCCCCCGGGTGCTTTTTTTAATGCTTAAATTAACTTTTTTACTTTTGATAAAACTCTATTATCAAATGTTGTTTTATTTAAAGGTGTAATAGATACATATCCATTATAAACTTCATAAACATCAGAACCTTTTTTAGTTCCATCGAAAATAGGGTCACGATAATCCATAATAGAATAATCTAAATGATCTATATCATAATTAAATACTGGTTGATGTAATGATGTTAATTTAATTCCTTTTATTTTATCAATGACAGGAAAATTAACATTTAATAAATATTCACTAGAATATAATTTTTTATCTAAGATAAATTGGAATACTTCATCAAAGTTTTTAGCTACTTCTTCAAAATGTCCTACTTTGGTTGAAAAAGCAATTGAAGGAACTTTAGAAAATAAAGATTGGACACATGCACCAAGAGTTCCTGAATACATTGTATCTAATGACATATTAAAACCATCATTACAACCGGATATAACCATATCTATTTTAACTCCAAGACCAAATAATCCTACAATAACGCAGTTGACGGGTGTGGCATCTAATTTAAAATGATGATCATCTATTTTTTCAATATTAATCTCTCTTCCATAAACTAATGAAGATGATTTGCCGCTTTGATGTTCTTTAGGCGCGACTACATATACATCACCATATTTTTTTAATTTTTCTTCAAGTAAAGTTATTCCTTCACTTCCATATCCATCATCATTAACTAATAAAAAGTTCATAAATACCTCCAAAAAAAAGATTGTGTGAAACACTAATCTTTAGCGTTCATACAATCTATAAAGTCATTTAAGAAATCATCCGCGGTAGTATGTTCCAAACGAGACTTATACGCAAGAGAAATACGACCTGTTTCTTCAGATACTACAACAGTAACTGAATCAGATACTTCTGCGATACCTACTGCAGCACGGTGACGAGAACCATATTTACCTGCAAGAGCTCTTGTTGTTGGAGTATAGAAAACACTCGCGGCAATAATTTCTGTTCCAGAGATAACAACTGCACCATCGTGAAGTCTTGTTCCTGGATAGAAAATAGTAACTAATAATTCTTGTGATACTGGTGCGTTAATCTTAACACCATTTTTGATATCGATTTCTTCAGTTTTTTCAAATGTCATTAAAGCACCTGTTTTTGTTCTAGAAAGTGTTTTAACTGTTTCTGCGATAATCTTATAGCAATCATCAACTGATTGTTTATCTTTAGAAGATTCTTTTTTCTTATTTCTTAAGTTAGGATCTTTTTGAATGAAATAACGATATTCACTTGCATTGACGAATAAAGAAATAACACTTCCTATTACGAATATTGCAAGTCCTGCATATGTTAATAAATTGAGTTGAAAGATAAATCCTAAAATAATTACTGCATACACTGTAGGGTAGAAAATCCAAGCAAAAATTTTGTTAACTTTTCTAACAGAAAATACTAAAACAATCGCGAATAAAATAATCGCAAATATTAAATCCAATATGGTATTTACTTGACTAAAGTCGACAACTAAAAAATTCATTTTTTCCTACTCCCCACAAAAAAATGTTTAACTACGTTAATATAATATCATAGAAAATTATTGACTTAAAGTTAAAATCTATGATTTTATTGCATTTTTGATAAAAAATCGATTAATTGGCGAGTTGCAATGCCTCTATGAGAGATTTCATTTTTCTCTTCATCAGTCATAACACTGAAAGAGACGTCTTTTCCGTTAGGTTTAAACATTGGATCATATCCAAATCCAAACTTGCCATATTGAGGCTCAATAATAGTTCCATCGCATCTTCCAACAAATAATTGTTTTTCGTTATTTGGAAGATTGACAATAGATATTGCACATACATAATAAGCAGATTTATCTTCTTTGTCTTTAAGCATTTCTAAAATAGCTTTATGTTTTTCTTCATATGGACATCCTTCCATAAATCTTGCCGATTTAATGCCAGGGAAATCATTTAAAGCGCTGACGCATAAACCTGAATCATCTGCGATAACAATTTTAGAAGTATGAGATGCAACTGCCATAGCTTTAATCATTGAATTTTCTTGGAAAGTTGTACCATTTTCATCAATTTCGATGTTGATACCTTCATCTTTCATTGATGTAACTTCAATGTCAAAGTCTTTAAAAAGTTCTTTGTATTCACGGACTTTATCTTTATTGCCTGTTGCAATAACAATATTTAATTTTGCCATATAACTCCTTAGATTTCTTGAACGAAATCAACATATTCAAGTTTTGATATTTCTTGAATAAATTCTTTTCTATCTTTGTATTTAGAATTCTTATTCATAACTAGAACAATAGTATAAACAGATAATCCAGAATTTGCATAAGCTGGATTATGTTCAACTGAAATAATATCAAGATTATCTTCTCTTGCTAAATGAATAAATGATTTTAAATTAGCTCTTGTTTCAAATTCGATATGGATTTCAAAGCATCCTTGTTTAGAAACACTGAATCTTTCAAATTTAGGTAAGAATGCAAGAACTAAGCAAATGACAATGAACGCCAAAATAGATATAGTATAGAATCCACATCCAATACAAATTCCTAAGCAAGCTGCAACCCATAAACCAGCCGCAGTAGTAAGGCCTTTAATTTGTCCTCTTGATGTGAATAAAATTGTACCAGCACCTAAAAATCCAATTCCAGAAAGAACCGCTGCACCAAGTCTTGCCGCATCACCAGTACCAAATTGTTCAATTAAGTATTGGTCTGCCATCATAACCATTGTTGCACCTAAACATACTAAAATGTAAGTTCTTAATCCTGCGGCATGTTTCTTTTTAGCTCTTTCCATACCAATGCAACCAGCCATTATAATAGCGAGCAATATTCTAACTATAACTGATAAAAAATCAATATTAGTTAATAATGCTCCACCAGTTCCATTAGTTATTTTATCAAGCCATACACATATTGGATCAATTACTTTTGGTGTCATAAAATACCTCCTGATATTACTTAACAAATAAGCTTATAAGTTTTGAAGTAAGACTATTTGTATAAATAAATTTCGATAAAGAGAAGACACTTTCATCGTTTAAATATAAAGTTTTTGTCATCCATCCTGATACACCATCTAACCATTGGATATTTAACATAAATAAGCTAGAAATACCAAATAATAATGCATCGATGATTAAGTACGCTAATGCGACCATTAAAACCAAACCACAAATTCTATTAATAGGACCTAAAACAGGAACTTTATTAAACTTTTTAGCGATTCTCTTTAGTAGCATAAATATTATACCAAAAATAACCAAAAGTGCAATATAGCAAATTGCTATGAAACAGTAGTTAGTTAAGCCACATGAGAAGACATAACCTAAATTATGTGCATTATCAATATATGGATTCATCAATGTAATTAAGAAACTTGATAAGAAAGAAGGAAGACTAAATGCATCTAAACCTTGCGCAACTAACGTTTCTTTGTTTGAATCTGTAACTATTACGCTAAACAAAAGACTATTCTTTTCAAATAATTTGCTAGAAATGCCACTTTGCATCGCATCTCCCCATCCCCAGGATATAACTAAATTAGATAATGGACGGCATAAAGCAGTCGCTACAATAAATGTTAATAAACCAGTTGACAAACTTAATAAAGAAGCTAAAAAGCCTTTTTTTAAGCCAACTATTGCGCTAATAATAAATAAAACAATAATAACTAATGAAATAATATCAAAATAAACATTTCCTATATTAAACATATTAATTTTACCTCCTATATTAAAAGTCAAATAAAGACATTCTATTTGATTCAGGCAAGTCTTTTAACACGCCTAGTTTCTTTAAATTTTCAATGTTTTGCATTGAAAGTTTTGTTCTTCTAGATAAATCTTCGATTGACATAAATTCTTTCTTTTCTCTTTCATCTACAACGCTTTGTGCCGCAGGTGTACCTAAGTTATCCAAAGTATCAAATGGAGGAATAATACAATTATTCTCATGATCTACTCTAAATTTACCTGCAAGAGATTTATTTAAATCGATATTAGATATCTTATATCCTCTTTCAACCATCTCAAGAGCGATATTTAATGTCTTTTCAATTTCTTCATCTTTTGGAGAAAGTTTACCTCCGCTAGTCTTAATATTTTTATATTCTTCAAGACGAGTTGTAATTGCTTTTTCTCCTGATGACATTACTTTAATATCATATTGTTTACTACGAGTTGTAAAATAAACAGCATAATATTCTAATGGATAATAAACCTTATACCAAGCAACTCTGCCCGCCATCATAACATAAGCAACCGCATGAGCTTTAGGGAATAAGTATTTAATCTTATTACATGATGTAATATACCATTCAGGAACTTTATGTTCTCTTAATAAATCTTCATCTTCTGGTTTAAGCTTTTTACCTTTTCTTACTTGTTCCATCAATGTAAATGATTTAACAGGTTCAACACCATAGTTTTGTAAACCAATCATAATATCATCACGGCAACCAATAACTTGTTGAATAGTACAAGTTCCATCATTAATTAAATCTTGAGCGTTGCCATTCCAAACATCAGTACCATGGGATAGACCAGAAATAATAAGTAAATCCGCGAATGTTGAAGGGTTAGTGTCTTCAAGCATTTTTCTAACAAACGGAGTACCAAATTCTGGTAAACCTAATGCACCTGTTTTTTCTTGTAAATAGTTTGCATGACATTTTAATGCATCTCTTGAACTATATAATGAAATAACTTTTGTATCTGTATTAGGGACAGTCTTTGGATCAATACCAGTTAAGTCACCAAGCATTTTTAATGCAGTTGGGTCAACGTGTCCTAATAAGTCAAGTTTTAAGACATTATCATGAATTTTATGGAAGTCGAAGTGGGTTGTTTTCCATGCCGCGGATAAATCATCCGCAGGATATTGGATCGGTGTAAAATCATAAACATCCATATCGGAAGGAATAACAATAATACCACCTGGATGTTGACCAGTTGTTCTTTTTACATCCATACAACCTAAAGATAATCTTGTTACTTCAGCATTTTTAACTTTTCGAGGATCCATTCCTAATGCTTCAAAATATCCTAATGCATATCCATAAGCGGTCTTTTCTGCGACCGTTTCAATAGTACCTGCACGATAAACATTAGAAACACCTAATAAGGTTTTTGTTAAATCATGGGCTCTTGCTTGATATTCACCTGAGAAGTTTAAGTCAATATCAGGAACTTTTTCTGCGTGGAATCCTAAGAATGTTGCAAAAGGAATATTTTGTCCATCACGAACCATATCTTCTCCACAAATTGGGCAATTTTTTTGAGGTAAATCAAAACCTGAACGATATTTTTTAGTATCGACATCCCATTCTTGATGGAAACATTTTGGGCAACGATAATGAGGTGGAAGAGGATTAACTTCTGTAATATCCGACATAGTCGCAACTAAAGAAGAACCAACACTACCTCTAGATCCAACCATGAATCCATCTTTGTTAGTTTGACGAACAATTTCACTCGCGATGTAATATTGAACAGTAAATTTATATTTTAAAATACCATCTAATTCCGCGTTAAGTCGATCTTTAACTTGTTGAGGAACTGGATCTCCATACATTCTTTTTGCGTTATACCAAACTCTTTCAACTAACAATTTTGCATCATCTTTAATATGAGGTGGATATAATCTATCTTTAACCGGTAAAACTTCTTCGAATTGATCTGCTATTAAATTTGAATTAGTGACAACGATTTCTTTTGCGATATCTTTGCCTAAGAATTCAAATTGTCTTAACATTTCACCAGTTGTTCTAAATTGTTGATCAGGGTTTTCTACATCTATACCATTTCTCATTAATTTTTCTCTTTTTCTAGAGAAATATAATGGGTGACGAGATCCTCCAACCGCTTTCGCGAGAATATAAACATCACGATAAATCTTATCTTCTTGAGAAATATAATGGCAATCACCTGTTGCTACACAGATTTTACCAACCTTTTTAGAAGCATCATAAATATCTTTAATAATTCTTTGAACTACTTCCATTGATTCAATTTCTTGTAATTGAACATGTAATTTAAAATTTCCTGGAGGTTGAACTTCAATGAAATCATAAAATTCCATCTTCTTCATTAAATCAACTTCTGATTTATTTCTTGCAGTTTCAAATACTTCGCCATTTAAACAAGCAGAGCCAACAAGTAAGTTTTCACGGTATTCTTGAATTAACTTTCTAGGAATACGTGGTGAACCTGCGAAATATTCAGTATTTGATAAAGAAACAAGTTTAAATAAAGCTTTTAAACCTGCCATATTTTTCGCGTATACAGTAACATGCATTGGTCTTAAATGCTTAAATAATTGATCATTGGTTAAGTTTTCTAATTCACTATGTTTCATAGATAAATTATTTTTAGTTAAACTTGCAAGCATTCCAGCCCAAGATTCTGCGAGAACCTTAGCATCGTAGTCCGCTCTATGGGCACCATGATCATCGCCTTCTGCTTCATCTCCACCATGATATTCAACTTCGTATTGACGACATAAACTACCTAAGTTATGAGATCTTAGTTCAGGGTATAAATATCTAAATAAAGGTAAGGTATCGATAACAGGATTTTTAATTTCTTCTTCATTATTTCTAATGCACATTTCATTTAAGAAGCCATAGTCAAATTGACCATTGTGCGCGACTAATATAGTATCTTTATCACCGATGAAATCTTTAATAATCTTTAAAGCTTCTTTCATCTTTAATTGACCTTTTAACATATCATCAGTAATATGTGTTAATTCTGAAATAGTTTTTGATAAAGGTCTTTCTGGGTCAATTAAAATATCGATGGAATCAGTAATTAAACCATCTTTATATTTAACCGCACCAAATTCAATAACTGTATCATAACGCGCGGATAAACCAGTTGTTTCAAAGTCGAATACAACATATGTTGCGCTATTTAAGGAAATATCTGAAGGATTGAAAATATAAGTTAATTTATCATCAACCATATTCATTTCACAGCCGTATAATGCTTTAACGCCTGTTTTCTTACTTGCGGCTTGAGCATCAGGGAAAGCTTGAACATTTGTGTGGTCAGTAATCGCAACTGCCTTCATGCCCCATTTTTTTGCTTGAGCGAAATACTCATCAACTTTAGCTACTGAGTCCATTGTTGACATTTTAGTATGCGCGTGTAATTCAACTCTTTTTTCTTCTTCATCATCTATTCGTTCTGTATAGAATTGACCTTCCATTTCGTTGATATAATCTGCGACTAAATGGATTTCTGGTTTTTGATTTTCTTTTCCTTTAGGTAAGAATTTATTTTGAACTGTACCTCTTATTTTCAAATAAGCACCGTTCTTTTTATAAGTTTCCAATATTTCAGGAGTAAAGTTTCTTCTATTGCCAAAGATTGTAACTTCAATTGAATCAGAATGATCATATACGTATAAAGTAACAATTTGTTTTCCTTTACGAGTAATAGTTTCATCCGCTTTAAAAACAATAGCTTCAATTTCTACATTCCCAGAATTTTCATCAAAATCTGCGATTTTTCCAGGAATATAATTTCCTTTAACTCTCTTAGTTGCATATGCATCATTAGGATTAAAAGAAGAAGCTTTTACTTGATAGGAAGAAGCAATCTTTTTTAATGCTTCTTCTTGAATTTTTTTCTTATCTACATCTTCTTTATAAACAATATCAGTTGTAATATCGTAATTAATATTTAAATCTGCGAGTAATTCTTCCCAAACTTCTAAAACATGTTTAAATGAATTAAATTGTAATGCACTGGAGAAAATGAATTTGATTTCATTTTTTAAAAATGTGCATTTAGGCATTTGGTTAACATCTGTGTTTGGAGTCGCTAAAAACTCCGCGAGGAGTAAGTTATAAACATCCTGCGCGGATACCATTTTATTATATTTAAAAGTAACATTATTTCTAAATTTTGCATTGTTGACGCCATCTAATAATCTTTTTGCGTCTTCATACTTAAAAAGATAATCTTTAGTTATTTCAACATAACATATTTGATTTTCTTTATCATTCTTTGTAACGCGAAAAGAACAATTGTTATATGGAGTAGGATCTACAATTCCTATCGAAGATAAAAATCTTTTAAATAAATCATCCATAAATTTTGTTCCCTCCTAAAATTTAAATAAGAATAAAGAATAATTTTAATATGTCTTTACACGTAATTGCGATCATTAATCCGAATAATAAAACCATACCAATAAATGACATAATAGATTTAACTTTTGGATTAATGTCTCTTTTTGTAATGCCTTCAATAATACAAACAAGTAAATGCCATCCATCAAGTCCTGGGAATGGTAATAGATTAACAACACCAAGGTTAATGCTAATTAAGCCCCAGAATAATAAGAAATAACCAAATCCCATTTGAGTCATTTGCATTTGTTGTTGTACAATCGCAACTGGACCACCTAAGTTATTAAAACCAGTTCCAACAAATAATGAGCCAATTGCTTTAAAAATTGCGATAGAATATTCACCAAATGTAGTAAATGTATTTTTTACTCTTTCACCAAAAGTAAAGCTTCTAGTTGGAGCAGAAATACCTAATTTATGCCAAGCATAAGTAGTAATAGTTGAACCATTTTCTTCTGTCTTGCTTTCTTCATAAGCTTTTACAGTAATTGTTTTTTCACTGCCATCTTCTAAAGTGAAGATATAAGTTTTTGTATCATCAAGTGATAAAGGTAAATATGTATTACCTGTCGCAGATAAATAATCTGCAGTGCCTCCTTTTGTATCTAAGCTACCTGGAGTAATTGTATATTCATATTCTGAAGGTAATGCTTTTCCATCTGCATCAATACTTCCACCTTCTAATGAAGTTTTAATTGTACCATCGTAAATAACTTTAATTTTTGAGAAAGTTGAATCACTTGTTAAACCTGATGCAAGGAAAGGTGAATCATCTGTATGAGATACTCCATCCGCATCAGTATAAGTAATTTGTGATGTAACTACGAAATTAGTTTTTGAATAATCCGCGGTTTTTGTAAAGCAATAACCAACGAATAATAATATTAAACCTAAGATGAAGTTTAATGTAACACCTGCGACCATAATGATCGCTCTTTTCCATTTTGCGACACCTTGTAAGAATCTATTCGCTGGAATGTTTTTTAATTCTTCAACATCTTCCATGCCTTCACCAGCCATGGCAACATATCCACCTAAAGGTAAACATCTAATTGAGATTTTTGTTTCTTTTGGTCTATTATGTTTTTTATTCATTCCCTTTGGTTTATGTTGATAAATCGCAGGACCAAATCCAATTGAGAATTCATCGCAATAAACATCAAATAATTTTGCCATAGATAAATGGCCAAGTTCATGAATGCATACCAATACTGATAATGCGATTAGAAAGTAAATAATATTTAAAAATATTTGCATTATTTCTTTCTCCTTTCTATTTCTTCATTAACTAGTTTTCTAGTTATGTTATTAACTGAAATTAAATCTTCGATTGTTGGATTATTAATAACTTCATGTTTATCCATCATAAGTCTAATCAATTCTTCAATTTCTATAAATGATATCTTTTCATCTAAGAAAGCATATACTGCTTCTTCATTCGCTGCATTAACAACACATGGCATAGTTCCACCAACTTTAATTGCTTCAAGCGCGTAATTTAAGCAAGGATATCTATTTGGATCTAGTTTTCTAAAGTGAATACTAGAAAAATCTTCTAAGTTTAAAGATTTTGTTTTAATTTGTTTACGATCCATTTCATATAAAGCATATGCAATAGGTACTTTCATATCGGCAGGTCCAAAATCTGCGAGATATGAATTATCACAAAATTCAACAAGTGAATGAATGATTGATTCATCGTGTAATAAAACACTTATCTTTTCAATAGGTAAATGGAATAAATGATATGCTTCAATTACTTCAAATCCCTTATTCATCATTGTCGCAGAATCTATGGTAATTTTTTGTCCCATAGACCATGATGGATGTTTTAATGCATCTTTTACAGTAACATTTTTTAATTCATCATGTTTCTTATCTCTAAAACTTCCTCCAGAAGCAGTAATGACTAATCTTTTAACTTCTTCTTTAGGCATATCTTTTAAACATTTCGCTAAAGCGACATGTTCAGAATCAATTGGATATAAATTAACGTGATATTCATCTAATAATTTGTTGATGATATCTCCTCCAACAACTAATGATTCTTTATTCGCTAAAGCTAAATCAATTTTGTTTTTAATTGTTTCAACACTTGGAATAAAACCAACAAATCCAACTAAAGCATTAACTACCATATCATAACGATACGCTTTAATTAAATCTAATAAGCCTTCATCACCATAAAAGAATTTAATGTGAGGAAACTTTTTTTCTAATTCATTTAAATGTTCATTTGAACCAATACAAGCGTATTTAACACTTTCAAATTCATTTAACACTTCTATTAAGACATTAACTCTTTTACCAACGCTTATACCGATTAATTTAAAATCTGCAGGATTTTCTTTGATAAGTTCAAGAGTTTGACTTCCAATGGATCCACTTCCACCTAATAAACAAAGTTCTTTCATATTAAGCTCCTATAAAAGGGAAATAAGCAATGATAATAATAATCATTGTAACACTGAAACTTGTAACCATTAATGAATCAATACGATCTAGTATACCTCCATGTCCAGGAAGTAAATTAGAATAATCTTTAATTCCAAAATAACGTTTAATCGCAGAGAAGATAAAATCTCCTAATACTGCGACAATAGGCATAATAAGTGATACTAATAAAATCCACCACCAATGTGTATGATCTAATATTCCACTTAAAAGAGGTATACCACATAAGCTTAAAATTAATCCAAATAAGAAACTACCAATAAATGAGAAAATAATTCCTCCGAAGAATCCTTCCCATGTTTTATTTGGAGAGATACGAGGATTCATCTTATGTTTACCAAATAAGACACCAAAGCAATAAGCACCAATATCATTAAAGAATGCGCCAATTACTACATAGATGAATAAGAAAGAAGATAAGATTTGATTACCGCCGTAATTAAAAGCATTTTCTAATCCTCCAAGAGAAATTCCTGACATTGGAACATATCTTAAAAATAATAAAGATTGTATACCGATGCCAATAAAAATAGACATAGTAGAATAATAACAAGCATCAGAGACAGAGAAATTTTCATGTATCATACTCGCGAAGAATAATACTAAGAACTCAAAAGCAATACCTAATGTAGAAACTCCGATATTAGAAATAATAATATTGCCATCATGAATTACTTCTCCATTATTCCAGTTTTTAAAGAAAACCCAGAAGATAAAAGATAAACTCATAATAAAAGTAAATATCTTAATCCATAATGGAACATTCTTTTGCTTTAATACATGTATAAATTCGTATATTGCACCAAGTGAAACTAAAACAATTAAAGCAAGATATGCGTAATTACCAAATAATAAGCAAGGTACGCAAACAGCAAATAAAACTAAACCTGTAATAGTTCTAGTTTTAAATGACTTTTTTGTATTTTCTGAAATCTCATTAACATGGAGACCGTTATTTTGTTTATTTTCCATCAAATCACCTGTCCTTGTAATTGTTTTTAATTATACTATATAATTAAATCTTATAAAATAAAATCATTAAAAAACGCCGTTACTTTTTTTTAAATCTTAATAATTATTTATTCAAAAATATTAACTATCCAAATTAAAATAAAACTTAACATTATTTAATTTTTTTAAAATATGTGGATTTTAGCATAAAAACAAGCATTATAAAATAAATTTATCATCAAAAAAGGCTGCCATAAGCAGCCCTATAAATTAAATTGTCATGATTTCTTTTTCTTTAGAAGCGTATTCGTCATCGATCTTCTTGCAATATTCATCAGTTAATTTTTGAACATCAGCTTGAAGTTTCTTTTCCATATCTTCTGGATATTCTGCATTTTTGATCATGTCTAAGCAATCTCTTCTTGCATTACGAATAACAACTTTACCTTCTTCAGAATATTTCTTTGCAGTTTTAGCGATATCTCTTCTTCTTTCTTCAGTTAATGCTGGAATATTTAATCTAATAACATTTCCATCATTAATAGGAGTAATGCCTAAATTTGAAGCATTTAAAGCTGCGACAATTGCTTTTGCATCATTCTTATCATAAGGTTTAATTAATAATTGTCTTGCTTCAGGAATTGTAACTGAAGCAATTTGGTTTAAAGCAATCATATCACCATAATATTCAACTTGGATATTATCAAGCATTGATACGCTTGCTCTACCTGTTCTTAAAGTAGATAAATTATTTCTTAAAGAAGCAATACCTTTTTCCATTTCTTCTTTAGCTAATTCAATTTCTTCTTCCATCTTATTCTCCTTTAATTGTTGTACCAACTTTTTCTCCATCGAGGATTTTTGTTAGGTTAGAAGTGTCATTCATATTGAAGACACGAATTTCAATGCCAGAATTTTTACATAATGAAACTGCAGTTGCATCCATAACTTGTAAATCTCTTTCAAGCATTCCTTGATATGTGATTTCAGAAATAAATTCTGCATTTTTATCAGTTTTAGGGTCTGCGGTAAAGACGCCGTCAACACCATTTTTACCCATGAAAATTGCATCACATCCAACTTCACTTGCTCTTAAAGCTGCACATGTATCAGTTGTGAAATATGGGTTACCTGTGCCGCCGCCAAAGATAACAACTCTACCTTTTTCAAGGTGTCTAATTGCTCTTCTTTGTACATATGGTTCAGCGACTTGTCTAATTTCAAGACTTGTCATAACTCTTGTACATACACCAACTTGTTCTAATGCAGATTGTAACGCTAAAGCATTAATGATTGTTCCAAGCATTCCCATGTAGTCTGCAGTAGATCTTTCAACACCAATTGAAGAAGCTAATTTTCCTCTCCAGATGTTTCCTCCACCGACAACGATACAAATTTGAACGCCTCTATCATGTAATACTTTGATAGCTTCTGCCATATATTTTAAATTTGATGCGTCAAAGATTTCACCATTTACTTTATCTGCAAGAGATTCTCCAGAGACTTTAAGTAAAATTCTATTATATTTGTTTGCCATAATAATACTCCTCAAATTCTTGAAAAAAGCACTCGAAAAAGAGTGCTTTTAAATTACATTTGTTTTGCAACTTCTTCAGCAAAGTTTTCTTCCTTCTTTTGCATACCTTCACCGACTTGATAACGGATGAATTTAACAACAGAAGCATTGCCATTCTTTAAAATAGCTTCGACTTTTTGTGATGGATCTAAAATGTATTCTTGTGAAAGTAATACAGATTCACCTAAGTATTTATTAACTTTACCTTCGATAATCTTAATAAGAGCTTGTTCTGGTTTGCCTGCTAATTTTGGATCGTTCTTAGAAGCTTCTAATTGAACTTTCTTTTCGTTTTCAATAACGTCTGCAGGGATATCACTTGCTTGAACATATGTTGGGTTATTAGCAGCAATAGTCATAGAAATGCCTTTAGCCATTTCATCTGTGCCACCTTCAACTAATGTTAAAACTGAAATCTTACCACCCATGTGTTTGTACATACCAAATCTTTGAGTAGCTGTTTTTGTAACAATTTCAAATCTTCTTAAATCTAATTTTTCACCAATCTTAACTGTAGCGTTTGTGAATAATTCATTTGTTAATTCTTTTGCGCAGTTAATGCAAGCTGGTTTTTCTTTTAAGATAACTTCAGCAACATCGCTTACTAATTGTTTGAAAGGATCTGAATTTGCAACGAAGTCTGTTTCAGAGTTAATTTCTAAAATAACTGCTGTATCGCCTTCTGCGATAACATGTGTTAAACCTTCAGCAGCAATTCTTGAAGCTTTCTTAACAGCTTTAGCAATACCTTTTTCTCTTAACCATTCGCATGATTTTTCAATATCTGAATCGCAAGCAAGTAAAGCTGCTTTACAATCCATCATACCAGCACCGGTACGTTCTCTTAATACTTTAATTAATTCGATTAAACTTGAAGCCATAATTTTCCCCTTTTTAGTTTTGAATAAATAAATTATTCAGCTTTTGGTTCTTCAGCAACTGGAGCTGCTGGAGTTTCAGTTTTTTCAGCTGGTTTAGCTGCTTTTGGAGAGTACTTTTTAACTGTTACTCTTTTGCCAGAAGCTTTTTTAGCTGCTAATGCATCTTCAATCTTCTTAGCTTTGATTAATTTTAATTCTTCTTGTTTGTCAAATGAATTTAATGCATCGACCATTGAAACTTCTTCATCTGGTTGTACATTGTAAGCAACTGTTGTTTGGCCACCTTTAGCTTCAACAACTGCATCAGCCATTAAACCAACAATTAATTTGATAGCCTTATTTGCGTCATCATTTGATGGAATTGCATAGTCTACTTCATCTGGATCAGCATTTGTATCGATGATACCGAATACTGGGATACCTAATTTCTTAGCTTCTGCAACTGCGTTGTGTTCTAATTTTGGATCAACTACGAAGATAGCATTTGGAGTTCTTCTCATAGCTTTGATACCATCTAAGTTAGCTAATAATTTTTCTTTTTCTTTCTTTAATAAAACAACTTCTTTCTTTGGTAATGATTCGAATGTACCATCAATTTCCATTGTTTCTAATGAATTTAAATATTTAATTCTCTTTTGGATTGTTTTGAAGTTAGTTAATGTACCGCCTAACCATCTATTTGAAACATAGAATGATCCTGAACGTAATGCTTCTTCAACAACGATTTCTTTTGCTTGTGGTTTTGTACCAACGAATAATACTTTACCGCCTTCAGCAACGATTTTCTTTAAAGCATGATATGCTTCTTGAACTTTTTGAGCAGTTTTTACTAAGTCAATGATATAAATACCATTTCTTGAGCCGTAAATGTATTTGCTCATTTTTGGATTCCATCTTCTTGTTTGATGTCCGAAGTGGCATCCTGCTTCTAATAATCTTTTTGTAGATACAACTGGTTCGTTTTCATCATGGATAACATTAGCCATAACGCTTTCTTCAGTTACTACAGTTTCTAATTCTTCACTCATAGTGAACCTCCATTTGTTTATTCCTCCTTTGCTTCTAACATCAGCCCTAATTTTCTTGCCCCTTGGCTAATTAGACGTGGCGATGAATCCACAAAGTGTGTAGTCTCTATTTCTAGAGCCAATTTATTCTATCATATTAAAAAGTCTCTATCAACAAAAATATTTCCTATTTGTCACCCTTTTTAGCTCTCGGAAAATAGTTTTGATATGATTCAATCATTTTGCTAGTTGAAATATGAGTATAGACTTGGGTTGTTTCTAAAGATTCATGACCTAATATTTCTTGTATAACTCTTAAATCAACTCCAGAATCTAATAAATGAGTCGCGAAAGAATGACGCATCTTATGAGGATGTAAATCAAGTTCCATACCAATTTTCTTTTCGACACTTTTTAAAATATATTCAACTCCACGAGTAGTAAGTGGATCACCTCTAGAATTTAAAAATAAAGCATTGGTTGGTTTTTCAATCTTATTTTTTTCAATTATTTCATTTCGGCATTCACTTATATATTTGTCTAATGCTTTTTTGCATTCAATTGAATAAGGAACAATTCTTTCTTTGTTTCCTTTACCAACTACCCTAATAATTCTTTGATTTGGATTTAAACTATCTAAAGTTAAACTTACAAGTTCACTGACTCGAAGTCCCGAAGCATATAAAAGTTCTAATATAGCATGATCTCTTAATGCGAGGAAATCTTCTCTTTTACTATCTTCTTCAAATAATTTATCTAGTTCCTCTTGATGGAGAAAATCAGGTAAAGTTTTATCTAACTTTGGCGAAGAAATAATTGAAAAAGGATTAAATTTTACATCTCCTTGTTTTAACATCCATTCATAGAATCTTCTTAAAGCAACAAGTCTTCTTTGGGATGATCTTTTAGAAATACCATTAAGTGTTTCTTCAAGCAAAAAATTTCTAATTAAATTAGATTCGACATCTTGAAAACTTGCATTTTCTTTTTCCATGAATTCCAAAAACTTATATATATCTCTTCGATATGAATCAATTGTATTTTTGGAATATCCTTTTTGAAAAGACAAATATTCTAAATACTTTTCTACTTCATCATTAATCATTGTTTTGTTTTATCCATTCTTTTAAAGATGCAATACTTCTAAGTGCAACTTCATTTTTATCTTTAGTGATATTTAGCATGATGCCAAAATTTGCGTTCATAGGCGCAAAGTTTTTAACACTTGCATGAGTGATATAATTAACAATTGATCCCATCATAGTAGTATCTGGGATTTTATTAAATTCTTTTCCTTTAAGTTTTCTATCTAAATATACTGCGCATAATAAACCAGAAGCCGCGGATTCAACATATCCTTCTACACCAGATAATTGACCAACAATGTAGATATTTTCATGTCCTTTAATAGAAAAATCGCTATTTAAAAATTTTGGTGCGCATATATATGAGTTTCTATGCATTAAACCATAACGAACATATTTTGCGTTCTTTAATCCAGGAATCAAGCTAAATACTCTTTTTTGTTCTCCATAAGTTAGATTTGTTTGGAATCCAACCATGTTATATAAACTCGCGGATACATTATCTTGTCTAAGTTGTAATACTGCATAAGGTTTATTTCCATTATATTCTAGTCCCTTAGGTTTTAATGGTCCAAAACGCAATGTCTTTTCTCCTCTTAATGCCATTACTTCAATAGGCATACATCCTTCAAAGACTTTATCAAAATCATGTAAAGTCGCTCTTTGGGCATTTATTAATTCATTATAGAAAATATCATATTCTTCTTTTGTAAAAGGACAGTTGATATAAGAATCATCACCTTGATCATATCTAGATTTACGATAAGCAATATTCATATCGATTGAACTTGCTTCAATAATTGGCGCGGCAGCATCATAAAAATAGAAATGTTCTTCACCTAGCATTGTTGCGATTTCTTTTGATAAGTCTTCATCAGTTAAAGGTCCAGTCGCAATAATATTAATTCCATCTTTAAAAGTAGTTACTACTTCAGGAATAACTTCAATATTTGGATTATCATTAATTGCTTTTGTAATATATGAAGAAAAGATATCTCTATCAACACTTAATGCATTTCCTGCAGGTACTTCTGAATTAGAAGCTGCTTCCATCATGATAGAGCCAAAGTATTTCATTTCTTCTTTTAAAAGTCCGCAGGCATTATCTAAGTTTTTATTTTTTAATGAATTACTACATACTAATTCTCCAAAGCCATCTAAATGATGTGCAGGAGATTTTTTAATAGTTTTTTGTTCATATAATCTTACTTTATAGCCTTTATTTGCTAAATACAAACTTGCTTCACTACCTGCAAGTCCTCCTCCAATAACATTGATAATAATTTCTTCCATAGTATAACCTCACCATCTAGTATATATTAACAAAACAGGCATAAAAAAAGAAGACATAAAGTCTTCTAATTTTTCTTAATTGATTCTATATATCTACATTTAGGGAATGAAGAACAAGCATAGAAATCTGACTTACCATTTTTACCTTTTTTAATAAGTAAAGGTGAATTACATTTTGGACATAATTTATCAGAAACTACTGGTTCTTCTTTCTTTGGTGCTTCACTATTTTCATTTTCTAAGATGAAACGACATTTAGGGAAACCTGCACATCCATAGAAGTCACCTTTTTTAGAATGTCTTTTTACTAAAGGCTTACCGCATTCTGGGCAAACTCTACCTTCTAAAATTTCAACTTCCTTCTTTTCGTTTTGTTTAATATAGTCACAATCTGGATAATTACTACATCCTACAAACTCACCAAATTTACTTTTTCTTATAACAAGTGGAGAACCACATTTTGGGCATAATTCACCTGTTTGTTTTGGTTCTGTTTTCTTCATCGCAGTAATCGCGTTTTCATATAATGGTTCAAATTCATTATAGAACTTGTTTAATAAAGTTAATTTTTCAGAAGTACCTTCCGCGATTGTATCAAGATCTTTTTCCATTGATGCAGTATAAGTTGTATCCATAAATGGAGGGAAGAATTCTCCAAGCTTATCGCTTGTTTCCATACCTTGAGAAGTAGGAATAATTGTTCCTTTTTCTTGTTTGATATAATCTCTATCATACAATGTAGAAATAGTTGAAGCATAAGTAGAAGGTCTACCAATGCCTAATTCTTCCATTGTTTTAACAATCTTTGCTTCAGTAAATCTACTTGGTCCTTGAGTGAAATGTTGAAGCTTATTAAATTCTTTAACATCAATTTCTTGACCAACTTCTAATTTAGGTAATTTATTTTCTTCTTCATTATCTAAATCATAAATCTTAGAATAACCATCAAAGATAGTTCTAACTCCTCCGCTGGAGAATAAGAATTCATCTTTTTCAAATTTAATAGAAGTAAGTTCATCAATTCTTGGAGACATTAATGAAGCTAAAGCTCTATTGTAAATTAATTTATAAAGGTTATATTGTTCAGTTGTTAAATGAGATTTAATACTCTTTGGAGTTAAATCAAGTCTAGTAGGTCTAATAGCTTCATGTGCATCTTGGGCTAGAGCATTATTCTTTTTAGTTGATACTCCACCTAAATAATTACTACCATAATTTGATTCAATATAATCATTCGCATCTTTAATAAATTCTGGTGATAGTCTTATAGAGTCAGTTCTCATATATGTAATTAAACCAACTGTTTCACTACCAATATCAATACCTTCATATAACTTTTGAGCGATACTACTTGTCTTCTTAGTTGAATATTTATGTTTATTAAATGCTTCAATTTGTAAAGTAGAAGTAGTAAATGGAGGTTTTGGATTTACTTTTCTTTGTTTAGTTTGAATATCTTTAACGCTGATGGATTTTGGTAATTTGTTTAATACTTTAGTCGCATCATCTTCTGTTTTAAGTAATACATCTTCATTATTAATTAAATCGAGTTTAACTTTAATATCATTTGAAAGTAATCCTTCGATAGTCCAATATTCTTCAGGAACGAAAGCGAGTACTTTCTTTTCTCTTTCAACAATTAATTTTAAAGTGACAGATTGAACTCTACCCGCGGATAAAGAACCAATCTTTCTTTTTAATAAAGTAGATAATTTAAATCCCATGATACGATCAATAATACGTCTAGTTTCTTGGGAATTAACTAAATCCATATCTAATATACGAGGATTATTTAATGCTTTAGTAACCGCAGGTTTAGTAATTTCATGGAATTCTAATCTTTTAGTATTCTTATAATCTAATTTTAATACTTCACTTAAATGCCAAGAAATAGCTTCTCCTTCTCTATCAGGGTCGGTTGCAAGAATTACTTCATCGCATTTCTTTGCTTCTTTTTTTAAATCTGCGATAACTTTCTTTTTATCCGCAGAATCGACATAAGTAGGTTTGAAGTCATTTTCAATATCGACTCCAAGTCCTCCTTTTCCTCTAGTTGATAAGTCTCTAATATGACCATAACTAGCCATTACCTTATATTCGTTTCCTAAATAAGATTGAATAGTATGACATTTAGTTGGAGATTCGACAATAACAAGTTTCATATATAGCGTTCCTCCTCAATTGCTTAATTATTATGCTTTCGTTTAGTAGCAATGTCAAACATTTTTTAAGGGAAAATTTGTCCCATTTTCCTCTTATTATTAATAAGATAATAATAAGGAATTTTTTCTAAAATTCTTCAATGATGTCTTTTGAACTAGAAACAAGTTTAGCCCCTTCTTGAATTAGGGTATTTCCAAAATCATTATCAAAAATAGAATGAGGAACAACAAATATATCCTTACCATCATTTAAAGCAAACCTAACACTTATCAATGTTCCTGAATTTTGTTTAACTTCTGGGATTAGTATTTTATCTGATAATCCAACTATGATTCTATTTCTATTTGCAAAGGTATTTCTTGATACTGTTTCTTTAAATGGGTATTCAGAAATAACAAGTCCTTTTTCTTTTATCTCTTCATAAAGACGATAATTTTCTTTAGGATAGCAATAATCAATTCCTGTTCCTAATACTGCGATAGTTTTAAAATTATTTTCTAAAGCGCATTTATGGGCAATAGTATCTATCCCATAAGCAAGGCCAGAAACAATTACTGGATTTAAGTTTTTAAGTCCACTTAATAGACTTAGAGTTGATTTTTCTCCATAGGAAGAATAATCCCTAGATCCTACCACTCCTAAATAATGACGATGTTTTAATAAACTAATATCTCCATAATAAAATAGAATAAACGGAGGCTTATAGATGTTTTTTAAACATTTTGGGTAATCTTCATCAATCAGTGTTACATAATTACACTTCAGTTCTTGGACCTTTTTTAGAATATTTTCATCATCTAATTTCTCAGTTTTATTAAAGGCTTCTTTAATGTTATCCCAATCGCCTTTATACTTAATCGCGAAATAACATACAATCTCTCTTACGTTCATAAAAAAATATCTCCTTCATTAATAAATAATGTGGAGATATTTCAAATAATCCTAAATTAAAATAAAGAAATTTTATTTTGAGCCACTTTTTGGACTGGTTTATACGAATAACGATAAAGTCCTTTTATTGGTCCATATTTTGAAAGAAGTTCCAGATGTTCTTTAGTTGGATAGCCTTTATGCTTCTTTAAATTGTATTGGGGATATTGCTTATCGAGTTCTTCCATAATGTTATCTCTAGTAACTTTGGCAAGAATGGAAGCTCCAGCGATACATAATGCTTTTGCATCACCTTTAATCAAATCTTCTTGAGGTATTCCATCAAAGCCAAATAATGGCATACAATCGGTCAATATATAATCAGGCTTAATTCCTAAATTATTAATCGCATCAGTCATTCCTTTTCTGCTGGCTTCATAAATATTTATGCGGTCAATTGTTTCAGGATCAATGACAATAATTTGATAATATAATGCATCTTTTATTATCTGAGGGAATAATTCTCTTCTTTTTTTATCTGTTAACTTCTTTGAATCATTGATTGCTTCATTGACATAATCTTTTGGAAAAATAACTGCCGCGCAGACAACTGGTCCACATAAAGGTCCTCTTCCTGCTTCATCTGTACCAACAATCAAAGAATAGCCTTGTTCAAATAAATGTTTTTCGTAATCTAACATAATTCATCTACAATTGTTTTAACAATTAATCCTTCCTTAAATTCTTTTAAAAGTAATTGTTCCGCTTTTTCAAGGTCATAATTTTGTCCTTGTAATAATAAGCCTCTTCTAATTGCAATTCCCTTAAAAATAGTTTCTTCATTTTCTAAATCTTCATCTTTAAGATTATATCTTTCTTTTAATGCATCTTTATGATTCTTCAATAAGAAATTAATCAATGCAGTTGATAAATCACTAACGGAGATTGTTTCTAATTTCATCGATCCAATTAATGCAAGATTAATCGCAGCTTGGTTATTATCATAATGTGGAGGTAAAATACCTGGAGTATCTAATAATTCAAACTTATCAACTCTAATCCATTGTTGGCTTCTAGTATGTCCTGGAGTATTCGCAGAACTTGCGGATCCTCTTTTTGATAAACGATTGATCAATGTTGATTTACCAACGTTAGGAATACCAATAACCATAATTCTTAAAGGTTGAGGTTTCATTCCTCTTCTTATATCGCGGTCTATTTTATCTTGACCAACAACATAGATATCTTTAATTAATTTGTTAATATCATTATTTTGATTTAAATCACACGCGACAGGATAATATCCATCATTTTTGAATTTCTCTTCAAAAGCTTTTAATTTATTCATGTCGCATAAATCTTTTTTAGACATTACAATAATTCTTTTTTTAGATTTAGTAAGATTCTCTAAATATTTGTTTTTACTAGAAATAGGAGCTCTTGCATCAACTATTTCTAATACAATATCGATTAATTTTATTTTTTGTTCGATTTCCCTCATTGCTTTTTGCATATGTCCAGGAAACCAATGAACTCCTTTTTGTTGCATAAAAACCTCCTAAAAAAATTTCCAAGGGATAAAAGTTGTTTGATAACTACTTTGACCATTGCACGATTTATCATCCCCACATGAAGCATATTTATAAATAAGTTTTACTTTACCTTTAATTTCGCTTTTATTGATTGGTCCATAATATCTTGCATCAATAGAATTACCACGATTATCACCTAAAGTAAAATATTGATTCTCACCTAAAGTTATATCAATGTAACTGCCAGAATAAGTATATTTTGAATAAGATGTTCCTAAATAACTACTTTCATCTAATAATTCATCATTAATATAAATTTGTCCAGTTTTATCAATAACTAAATGTTCATTTGGTAATCCAATAACTCTTTTAATTACTTCATAATCATCAGAATTATTACTTTTTCTTGTGTATATAACAATATCATTACGGTTAATAGATGCATATTGTATCTTACATGCATATCCAACATAACCTTCAACTAATGTAGGTTCCATAGAAGAACCAACAACTATAAATTGGTAATAGAAGATTTCTGAAACAATAAATAAAACACATATTGCCACTAAAACGACAATAGAGATACATGCGCAAATTTTTAATATCTTATTCTTCATAAAACATTCTCACCCATAAAGATTATATCTTTATATTAGTGTTTAAGCAACTCATTTTTTAAAGTAAAATCGCACAAAAAAACTAGATTTAATCTAGTCTTTTTATAGTATTAATTAATTCCTAAAATCTTCTTAGCTTTTAAGTTAATTTCGTTGCAATCAGTATTTAAATCTAATACCATTTTCGCGTATTTATCAGCCTTTTGTTTATCATTTCTTAAATAAAAATAAGTCATTAAATAACTAATGTTATTAATAGAATCAATCTTTCTATTCTTAATATTAGTTTTAATAATATATTCAATATCATCTTCTATATAAGAAATATCTTTTACATTAATCGCAATAGTATATCTATCTAACACAGGGTTTTTAGATTTATTTTCACTTACTTTTTTTCTTGCTTCTTCTAATAAATCTAATGAAATTAAATAATCAATTTCTAATCTTTGATAAACACCATAATAATATTTATGTGTTGGTTTTTTTAATTTTAAAAATAGTTCTTGTGCTTTAGAAACATCATATAAGAAATAGACATTTACTCTAAGCATTTCAATATAATTTAATGTCTCATCATTAATCTTATTAGACATTGATTTTAATTTATCTAATCCCTCGATAAATTCTTTACAATTACCACTTTTCTTATATTTAGAAATAAGTCTAAATCCAGGACTTATAAAATATCCTCCGATCAAGATAACAATAAAAGATATTAATACAAAGCCAAAAGCTTCAAAAACTAAGCAATTACGTTTAGAAATATATGCGCTTATGATATAAGGAATAAAGCCTAAATACAAAAGATGCATCAAAATCATTGTCGTATTTTGCTTTTTAGAATATATACCATCTAAATATTTTTTATCTTTCATAATCTATCTCCATCGCCATTATATTATAACAAATAATTTACACTTGTAAATATTCTTTACTTTACCATTTTTATTCGATATTTACTTATTTTTTACTATGTGTTATTATAATGTTTAGAAAAAGAGGTTATTTATGTTTTCTTACCAACATTTTATATGGCTTGGAATATGTATTTTACTCCAACCAGTCTATTATTTTTTATTTAAAAAAGTTTTAAAAAAATTAACTTTTAAACAATTTTTATATTTAAGTTCTGCGATAGTTTTATTATTAGAAGTAATCTTAAATTTCGGTATGATGTATTATGTACCTTATGCTGAAAATAATAAAATGTATGGCTATTATGCACCATATTTTGAACCAAGAGATTTTCCTTTACATCTTTGTTCAATTCAATTTATTACCCTATTTATTACTGCGCATACAAAAAATGAAAAACTCAGAAAAACATTATTGTCTTTCTTATATCCAACCACGATATTTGGAGGAGCAATTGCAATAATAATTCCAGATATATTTACTTATAAAACACCGATTGATTGGTGGATGAGTCAAAGTTTTATCTCACCTGTTTATTATTCATTCTTTATTGTTCATTCATTCTTAATTTATGTAGGAATCAGAATTGGCACAAGTAAAGAAATAGATTTCCATTTCAAAGATACATTTAAAGGTAGTTTAGTTCTTCTTGGATTAGGTCTATTATCATTATTTGTCAATTCAATGTTCACTGTTGTAGAAAGAGATCCTGAAACTGGAGTAGTAACAAAAATAATTTCAAACGCTAATCTATTCTTCACCTATGATTTACCAATAAGTGGTATAGTATTAACTGAAAAGTGGCAATGGATTATCTACTTCTTTATTCTAGTATTATTAGTAATTAGCATCTTTATGTTATTCTATCTTCCATTCTATATTAGAGATCGAAAGTTAAAGAAAAAAGAAAACCAACAAATCTAAGGCCACCTAAAAGGAGGCCTTTTATTATGAAAAAATTTAAAAAAATAAAATTAACTAAATTCTCCATTGCGATATTAATCTTTTGTATATGTATTTTAATTGGAACTACTATCTCATTTTTCTTTTTTAATGGAAGTGCCCATGTATCAAGACTTATTTTAATCTTATTACAAACATTAATGATGATTGCTCTAATATTACTTCCTCCATTATTAGATAAAGTAGTAAATATCAAAATACCTCCATTAATGGAAATAATATTTGTATTATTTTGTTTCGCAGGAGTTATTTTAGGTGACGTATTTAATTTCTATGGCATTATAGGTTGGTGGGATTCTCTTCTCCATACTATTTCCGGCGTATTATTTGGTATTGTTGGTTATGCAATCATTAACACATTTAACTATGTCGAGAATGATAAAATAAGATTCTCCCCATTATTTGTTTCAATTTGGGTTGTTTGCTTTTCTTTAGCGATGGGTGCTTTTTGGGAATTAATTGAATATGCGATGGATGGACTTTTTGGTCTCAATAGCCAACAATTTATGGACAATCGAGGAACAATCGCAGATGGTACTCCATTAGTTGGTCATGCCGCATTAACAGATACAATGAAAGATTTATTTTTAGATTTAGTCGGATCTTTATTTATTTCTATTATTGGTTTTATTGATTTAAGAAAACAAAAAAATGGATTTACCACTTTAAAACTTGAAGTAAGTGGAAAAACTAAAGAAAAGTTAGATAAAGATTTACATCTCACTCAAGAAATAAGTAAAGATGAAATCGATAATGAACTTAAAAAGTGATGCGTCGCATCACTTTTTTTCTTATTTTTATTATTTATTCTTACTAGCTCTTTTACGAATTGAAATTTTTAAATCTTGTATAATACATCCATAGACATTAAAACAAAAATAAAAAACCTTCCCGAAGGAAGGCTTTTACTCACTAAATTAAATATTAGATTAGAGAACTTCTTTAAGACGTGCGCTCTTACCTTTTCTGTCACGTAAGAAGTAGATTTTGTTTCTTCTTACTTTACCATGTTTAATGACTTCGACAGAAGCAATATTTGGGGAGTTTACTGGGAATGTTCTTTCAACACCGATACCAGATGACATTTTTCTTACGATAAATGTTTCGCCAACTCCTGAGCCGCGACGTGAAATGACAACACCTTGGAATACTTGGATTCTTGATTTGCCACCTTCAATAATTCTAACGTTAACTTTAATTGTATCACCAGCGACAAATTTTGGTAAATCTGTTCTAATTTGTGATTTAGTGATTTTTTCAACTAATTGGTTATTCATACTGAATTACACGCTCCTTTCACAGATCGTTAACTAGTTTCCTAGCTGCATGATATTTTCACATGCCCAATTAATATACCACTATAAGAGTATCAGTTCAACACTTTTTTATTAGATTTTAATTTTTCTATTCCTCGTACTTAGGTTAAAAATTTAATAATCGATTTATGTTTTCTTGAGTTCTTATATATCTTATTTAATTTACTACATTATAATTATTCAAAAAATATTTATAAATGTTAAGTAAAAATACTTGACAGTTATTTCAAATACCTTTATTATTATTCCCGTAGCCTTAAGGAGGTATATTTATGGCAGTTAAAATTAGATTAACAAGAACTGGTCGTCATGATGACCCATCTTATAGAATTGTAGTCGCAGATTCACGTTTCTCACGTGATGGCCGTTACATCGAACAAGTTGGTTATTTCGATCCAAAAGCTCAAGGACAAACACCTACAATCAAATTAGAAAATGAAAAAATCTTAGCTTGGTTAGAAAAAGGTGCTAAACCATCAGACACAGTTAGATCTTTACTTTCAGATGCTGGCATCATGAAAGAATTCGCTTCAAAAAAAGCTTCTAAGTAATTGGAGATAGTAATTATTATGGATTACATAGTAGCTATCCACAAGATCATTGATCCAATCGTTTCTCATCCAGAAGCTCTTGAAATCACTGAACTTGAAAATGAAAACAAAAAAGATCGTACATTCGTTATTAAATGCGAAAAAGACGATGCTGGTAGATTAATTGGTAAACGTGGTTCTACCGCGGATGCATTAAGAGAAGTCTTAAGTATTGCAGGTAAAACTAACTCAGAAAGAATTCATATTAAATTCGTTTCTGAACCAGTCGAAGAAACTGAAGCAAAATAAATATTAAGTCCTTCGGGACTTTTTATTTTCTCTATTTTTATATATAATTAAGAAAACGTGGAGGTAATTATGACTAAATTAATTATTGGTACTATTTTAAAAACACAAGGTTTAAAAGGAACTGTTAAAGTATTCTCTCAAACAGACTTCGCACCTACTAGATATAAAAAAGGCAATAATGTTTATATTGAAACTAAGACTGGAGAAGAAATAAAAGTCACTGTCAGCGATTATTATTTTTACCAAGGTTTTGATTATGTCACATTTGAAGAATATCCTACAATTGAATCAATTACTCCTTTATTAGGTAGTAAAATATTCGCGAATAAAGAAGAACTTCCACCTCTTGAAGAAGGTAGTTATTATTTCTGTGATTTAATCGGTTTAGATGTTATTGATGAGTCTAGAGGTAACGTTGGTAAAGTTATTGAAATTAATGACTATGTTGGTAGACGTTCATTAAGAGTATTATTAAAAAACAAAAAAGAAATTTTAATTCCATATATCGGAGCTTTTGTTAAAAAAGTTGATTTAGTAAATAAAAAGATTGAAGTTACTTTAATTGATGGGATGGTAGAATAATGAAGATCACTATTCTTACATTATTTCCTGATATGTTTACTTCTTTTTTAAGTAACTCAATTATTAAAAGAGGTATCGCAAAAGGATTAATTGAATTTGAAATTGTCAATATCCGTGATTTTACTTTAGATAAAAATCACCGTGTTGATGATTATCCTACTGGAGGAGGCGCAGGTTTAATTATGAAAGTTCAACCTGTATTAGATGCTTTAAAATCAGTCAAAAAAGATAATTCATATACTTTGATGACTTCTCCTCGTGGTAAAACATTTAATCAAGAAAAAGCGATTGAATTATCTAAAAAAGATCATCTTATCTTCGTATGTGGTCATTATGAAGGAATCGATGAAAGATTTAATAAATATGTCGATGAATTAGTCTCTATTGGTGATTATATCCTCACTGGAGGAGAAGTTCCAGTTATGGCAATGAGTGATTCAATTATCCGTTTAATTAAAGGCGTAATTTCTGAAGATTCAACTTCTGAAGAATCATTTAACAATGGCTTATTAGAATATCGTCAATACACTTTCCCATATGATTATGAAGGAGATAAAATTCCTGATATTCTCTTTTCTGGCAATCATGAAGCGATTAGAAAATATCGTCAAAGAGAATCTTTGTATTTAACTAGATTATATCGCCCTGATTTATTTTCTAAATATCAAATGACTAAAGAAGATTTAAAGTTACTTGATGAATTAGATAAAAACATTACTCCTAAATGGGAGTTAGAAGCGTTAACTAAAGGCGCAAAATTCATAAAAAAGGATAAATAGACATTACTAAAACCAAGATGTAATGTCTTTTATTTTGCACTTGAATTTAATATTTCACATTTTCAGGTGCAAAAATGAGTATTAAATCAAATTATTTTAAATTAAGCAAAGAAGAATTTAAACTTTATTTGGAAAATATAAAATCTCAAGATGATACTTTGTTTCTATTAGATAATAAGTATTTCTTTTATTATGATTCAAATATATCTTCTAAAATTCTTGATTTAAAAAATAAAGTTATAGAATTTGATATGCTTGAAACTAAAATCGGCAAATTTATATATCGCAAATTCAATTTAAAATAAAAGATTCTATCTTACTAAATGTAAAATAGAATCTTTTTACTTATATAGTTGGGAAAGGATTGGATGGTAAAGTAGGAGTATAATTATTAATGTTAAATCCTACATCTTTTTTACTCTTTAAATCAAGAACCATTAAATCTCTTCCACACATTGAATTATCAACTTTTACTTCAATCGTGTTTTTAAATCCATTTTTGAAATATGTTCCATAATAGACATAATCAATTGTGATCATATTGTAATATTTATCATCTTCAATCGAAGATATATTTTTATCTATATAATATGAACTACCTTGAGAAGAAATAAATGAACTAAGTTCAGATCCTTTTACTTTCACATAGCATAATGAATTATCAAATGGATAAACTTTATATAAATCTTCAATGGTTAAATTTCCAGCGTTTAATGTCGATCTAATTCCACCTGTATTAATCATAGATACATCCGCGGAAGCATAATAACGCATTATTTTTGCCATATAATTACCGATATCTACTTTAGAAGCATAAGATGAAGAAGTAACATATACTTCAGAAATTTGATCTTTGATTTTCGCATATTCACTATCTAAAACAGTTTGTACTTTTTGATCTTTATCATTTTCTTTTACTTTGTCAGTAATATAATATGATCCTTCAGTGACACTTGTAACTTTCTTAGATACTTTATCATATTGAAGTTTAATTTCTCCAAGCCCATTACAATTCGCAGAAGCTTGAACAACTGGAAGAGGATTACCTCCAGTTCTTTTAATTTCACCATATTGTTTTGTATGAGTATGGCCATTAATAACCGCATCAATTAAATAAGAACCATCGCTAGATTTTAATTTCGCGAATTCTTGATTGTAATTTAATTTATCTATTCCATCAGTATTTCCATCATGAATATTTAAAATAATTACTTCCGCGCCTAACTCTTTTACTTTTAAAGCATCTTCTTTTACTGTTTTAACAAATGAAGAATCATAATTACCATGGCAATCAATATAATATGATCCAAACTTATTCGCACAGATATCATTAGTTTGATCACCAATATATGATAATAAACCAATCTTAACATCATCTTTTGTTATAACCTTATAAGGAACAATATTATCGTTTAAATTAAATTCACCGATTCTTTGATTATCATTTGATGAATCTCTGACATTTCCATTAATTAAAGGAAAGTTAGCTTCTCCATTAGATTCATCTCCATCAAAATAATTTAATATCTTATCTAGTGTCCAATCGAATTCATGATTACCAATTCCCATCATATCAAAGCCAACTTCATTAAGCGCCTTAACCGCGGATAATCCGTATGATAAATTAGAAAATGCTGTACCTTGGAACATATCGCCATTCGCGATAGTTACAACTAAATTATCATTAACACTTCTTTGCTTATTAACATAATAAGAAAATGAAGCTAAATTATAATTTTTATTGTATGCTGATTGATATTCATAACCATGAGTATCATTTAAAGAAATAATATCAATATTTACAAGTTCTTTTTGCTGTGAAGAAGAAGTAGTTTCATTTGTAGAAGAACTATTAAAGCTAGATGAAGTTTCTTCATCCGAAGAAGAAATTACTGCGCATGAAGAAGTAATAAGCGTTAATAATAAAGTTCCTATTAATATTCGTTTTTTCATAAAAATCCCTTTCTTTTGAAAAAGGTCGATATTTCTATCGACCTAAAATTATTCACCTTGACAAGATAATCTTAATTTGTTTGCTTCTTCTTCACCATGGAAATAAGAATATATCGCGATACCAAATTCAAATGAATAAGCCATCGATTTTGCGCTTATAAAATTACCATCAACTACAACACCATTATTTCTTAAATAAGTGCCTTTGATAATTTTATCTTCAAATCCTGGATGAACAACATAATTTCTATTTTGGAAATAACCCATTCTTCCAACTAGCATTGGCGCGGCGCATATAGAAGCGACTAATTTATTATTAGAAGCAAAATATTTAATGATGTCATTAACATAATCAATAAATGCCATAATCTTAAATGAGCCTGGTCCTCCAGGAATAATAAGGCCATCAAAAGAAGAAAAGTCTTTAATATCTTCGATTAAATTTTCGACTATTAGATGATTGCCACATTTAGTGACAATCTCTTTTCTTCCCATTAAACTTGCCTTAATAACTTCTTCTTTACCTCTTAATAAAACATCTAATGGAGTCAATGCTTCAACATCTTCTACTCCATCGACTAATAACATTAAATACTTCATATTATTTGCTCTTTAAGATTTCTAATACTAATTTAGAAGTAATTTGAGGGTTTACTTTACCTTTAGTTTTCTTCATTACTTGTCCAACTAAGAAGCCAACTGCACGGTCTTTACCATTCTTAAAATCAACAACTGATTGAGGGAATTCATTAATTGTTTCTTCAACAATTGCTTTAATCGCACCTTCATCAGAATTTTGTTTTAAGCCTAATTCATCCGCGATAGCTTCTGCGTTTTTATTATCAATAACCATCTTTTCAAAGACGTTTCTTGCTTGATTGAATGATAAGCTACCCTTATCTAACATAGTAATTAATGATAATAAATTATCTGGAGTAACTTTTAAATCTTTAATAGTTAAAGAATTCTTATTTAAATAAGCTAAAATGTCACCATTTAACCAGTTCCAGAATGCTTTTGCTTTTGAAGGTTCTATTTTAACGCACTTATCAAAATATTCACTAGAATCTTTATCTTGTAACATTTGATTTGCTTCATCTTCACTTAAGCCTAAAGAAACATATCTTACAAATTTTTCACTCGCTAATTCGTTGCTTGTTTTAATCGCGTTATCAACGAATTCATCGCTTAATTTAATTGGAACAATATTTGGTTCTGTGAAATATTTATAATCAACTGCATCAGTCTTTTTTCTCATTAAGACAGTTTCTTTTTTCATTTCATCAAAACGTCTTGTTTCTTGTTCTACTGGAATACCGCTTAAAAGTAATTTAGTTTGTCTTTTTACTTCAAAATCAATCGCTCTTTGAACATTCGCAGTTGAATTTAAGTTCTTAACTTCAACTTTTGTTCCGAATTTATCACTGCCATAAGGTCTAATAGATACGTTAACATCGCATCTTAAAGAACCTTCTTCCATCTTACCATCAGAAACATCTAAGTAAGTAACAATGGACTTAATCATTTCAACATATTTCATCGCTTCTTCACCACTTCTAATATTAGGGCGAGAAACAATTTCAACTAATGGAGTACCTGCACGGTTATAATCAAGTAATGTATAATCCGCCATATGGTGTTGCATACATGTATCTTCTTCCATATGTAAACGTTCGATTTCAATACGTTTAGTTCTACCATCGCTTAATTTAATATCTAAATAACCATTAGATCCGATAGGACGAGCTTGTTGAGTAATTTGATATCCCTTAGGAAGGTCGCTATAGAAATAGTTTTTTCTATCAAACCATAATTCATGATCAATGCTCATATTTAAAGCATGAGAAACTCTAATCGCATTAATAACCGCTTGTTTATTAACAATAGGCATAGTTCCAGGGAAAGCGATATCTAATGGACGAACACATGAGTTAGGTTCTTCACCAAAGGAAATTTTACCAGTTGAAAACATTTTTGATTTGGTCTTCATTTCAACGTGGATTTCAATACCAATAACTGCTTCGAAATTCATTAGTCAATCACCTTCTTTGCATATATATTTTTTAAGCCTAATTTGCTTTCTAACGCACTTGCGATACTAAAGCAAGTAACTTCATCAAATGCTTTAGTCATAATATTGCATCCATAAGGGAATTTATTATCAAGTCCCATTGGAATACTAATAGAAGGAAGTCCTCCAAAATTACCTAAAGCTAAATGGTTTTCAATAATCATAGTATGAGGATCTAATCTACTTGCAACATCATCATTAGAGATATATGGGTTTCTAATAATGCCACCACATGGAGTAATAATTGCATCGTAATTTTGATATATTTCATTTAATTTATTAACGATTAAATGTCTAATCTTTTGAGCTCTTATAAAGAGTTCTTCTTGGTTATCTTTGAATAATGAATAAGAACCAATGACGAATCTTCTTCTAATAAGTTCGCAGAATCCTTCAGTTCTTGCTTTCATCATAACTTCTTGATATGTTTGTTCTCCTCCAATACGAGGTCCAAATTTAATACCATCGAGGTTCGCGTTATTAGAAGTAGCTTCTGCGCAAGAAATAATCATATAGCAAGGATAAATAGCTTCAAGTAACTTTGCATCAAAACTGATTTCATCAACACTTGCACCTGCATCTATTAAAATATTTTTAACTTTATCCATACCTTCTTTAATAGGTGCATCTTTGATTGATTCATTAATTTCTTTAATATACGCAATCTTTTTACCCTTCATATCTTCATTAATCATTGAAGCATAATGTAAAACTTCTTTAGGTGAAGAAGTTGCATCGTGTTCAATATCATAACCTGCAAGAACTTCTAAAGCTAAAGCTGAATCTTTAACTGAACGAGTAAAATAAGCAACGTGGTCTAAAGAAGGAGCGAATGGGAATAAACCAAAACGTGAGATTCTTCCCCATGTTGGTTTCATACCAACTAATCCTGCATAAGAAGCAGGTTTTCTAACTGAGTCACCAGTATCAGAACCTAAAGCAAAAGGAATTATACCTTGTGCGACTAAAGAAGCACTACCGCAGCTAGAACCACCAATTTTATAAGTATGAGTTGGATCATATGGGTTATAAGTAATTCCTTTATGACCTGTAGTACCAGTTCCACCCATCGCTAATTCATCGAGAGTTGATTTACCAATTAAAACAGCTTTTGCATCTTTTAATTTTCTAATAACTGTCGCATCAAATACAGGAACATAATCTTTTAAGATTTCACTAGAACCTGTAGTTAAAATATCTTTTGTAGAAAAATTATCTTTTGCGATATAAGGAATACCCCAAAACATATTATCTACTTCTGGTTCTTTTAACAAAGAGGCAAATTCTAAAGCTTCTTTTTCACAAATAGTTTCTAAAGCATTAGTATCTTCTTTCTTTAACGCTTCAATAGCTTCAGAAGTTAATTCTAAAGGAGTAACTTCTTTTTTGACTAATAAGTCATGTAATTCTTCAATTGTTTTACCTAAATACTTCATATTAGCCTACCACCTTTGGAAGTTTAATTTGTCCTTCCACAACATCTTTTGCGTTTCTTAATACTTCTTTTTTATCTAAACCTTCTTCTGGAATATCTTCTCTTAAATAAGAAGTTGTTACATCAAATGGGAAAGTCATTGGACTTACGTTTTCAAGTCCATCGATTTCACCAAGAACTTCCATTTGTTTAGTAATGACATCGAATTCTTTTAAAAGTAATTCATATTGTTCATTAGACATATCAAACATTAAGTTATTCGCACAATTTTTTAATAATTCAATATCGTATTTAACCATACTTACCTCCTATAACTTTTTTATTAATGGATGACTACCAATAAGAGTTTTTGTTCCTATTTCGTCAGTTTCAAATTTAACTCTAATAAGTTTTGCGATTACTTCAACTACTTCACCTTTACCGAATGTTGCATGTTCAACTTTATCTCCAATATTCCAAGATGTAACACCATTTGTTCCACTTATAACTGGAGTGGTTTTACTTGGAGTGGATGCAGGTTTTAAGCCTTGAGGCTTATATTTAGCCTGATAGGAATATCCATTAGATGAACTTCCTAATTGTCTTCCAATATTTTCTTTATAAATACCTGCTTCTTTAACAAATCTACTTGGCGACATTGTTGATTGCACGCTATAAGAATAATCTTGATTGCTTGAAACCATCAGTTGTTTCTTCGCTCTAGTAAAAGCAACATAAGCAAGTCTTCTTTCTTCCTCAATACCTAATTTAGATTCAGCAATTGAACGCATTGATGGGAATATACCTTCTGCCATGTTGATGACAAAGACATAATCAAATTCTAGACCTTTCGCAGTATGAACGCTCATCAATGAAACATAATCACCTTCTTCAATATCATCTTGAGAAGCTTGTAAAATTGCGTTATTAACAAAATCTTCAAAAGTTGAATTAGGTTCAGTATCTAAGAAAATATCCGCTTGATTTAATAATTGCTTAATATTATCAATTCGATCTTCTTCATCATCTTTATAAGTTTCTTTAATGTAATCAAAATATCCAATATTAGTTAAGAAATCTTCTAATACAGTATATAGATGTCTATTTCCTGAATTAACTTCAACAGATAATTTATCTAATTCGGATAATAAAGTTACCATACTCGCTTTTGATTTAGTTTTTAATGAACATTCATTAATGTTTTCTTTAACATATAAGAATAATGTTTGTCCTGCATTAATAGCTTCTTTAGTAAGATTTTCTAATGCAGTAGGACCAATATTTCTTTTTGGAACATTTATAACTCTGATAAATGCAGTGTCATCATAAGGATTAACAACTAATTTAAAATAAGAAACAATATCTTTAATTTCTGCACGTTGATAGAATTTTAATCCACCGAATATTTTATATGGAATTCGATAATTCGCTAAAACCGGTTCAACAATTCCTGAACTTGCATTATTACGATATAAGATCGCAATATTTTTATACGCTATATTGTTTTTATGTAGTTCAATAATTTTTTCAACAACACTTGTTCCTTCATCTTTGGAAGATCTTGCATTAAAGAAACTAACCTTTTCTCCATTATCACCATTAGTGAATAAATCTTTTTTAAGTCTTTCTTTATTTTTATCAATAAGTGCATTCGCTGCGTCCAAGATATTTTTAGTAGAACGATAATTTTGATTTAAATATATAGAATGCAATTTTGCGTTATTGTTAACACTTTTAATATAATCTTCTAGATCAAGAATTAATCGATGATTTGCCCCTCTCCAAGTATAAATAGTTTGGTCTGGATCACCTACTACATATAAAGAAGTTTCTTGTTTCATTAATAATTCAATTAATTTAAATTGAACATCATTGATATCTTGGAATTCATCAACAAGGATATGCTTTGTATAACGAGTATATCTTTCTCTAACACCATTATTTTCATCTTGTAAAACATCAATTGCTTTTAATAATAAATCATCAAAATCTAATGAATGTCTTTCATTTAATACTTCAGTATACTCTTTAAAGAATTCTTTGTATTGTTGAATTTCTCTATTTGGATAATTGATGTCTTTAATATCTTCATATTCTAGACCATGCATTTTCTTATCGGAAATCCAATTTAAACATTTTGTAATATTAGGATCATTCTTAGGTAAATTATATCTATCATGGAATATTTCTTTCATGATGTTTTTAGTATCATCTTCATCAAGAATTGTAAAGTTCTTAGGAAAACCAATATGGTTTGCTTCATTTCTTAAGAATCTTGCACACCATGAATGAATTGTTCCAAGGAACATTCTATTAGCTTCTTGACTTCCAACAATATCAGTAACTCTTTGTTTAATTTCTTTCGCAGCTTTATTAGTGAATGTAACTGCCATTATAGTTGAAGGGAAAACATTTTCATGAGCGATTAAATAAGCGATTCTACTAGTTAGAACGCTTGTTTTACCACTTCCTGCGCCGGCAATAATTCTAATATATTGCTCTTTAGAAGTAGCGCCTTCATATTGTTGTTTGTTTAATCTTTCTAAATAGTATTCCATAACGCCTCACAAGTATTATTAACTTTAAACATTATATACTAAACCTATAATCTTTTTAATAATAAATTATTAAAATTACTGACATTTTATATTATTAAAAGAAAAGTTGTGAAACCCAATTTATGAGTTCCACAACAATGTTAACGATATTTTTCTATATTATTTTCTTTATAATATCTTTCTTTATCTTCATACATTAAATCATCGCTTAGTTTAACAAGTTCATCAAAGCTTATACCTTTATGATCTTTATATTCAACATAACCGACTGCGAGAGATAATCTAATATTATAATTATTGTTATCTTTTTCTATTTCTTTACGAAGATCTTTAAGAATTTCTTCATTCTTTACAGTTGTATATAAAATCGCGACAAATTCATCTCCACCGGTTCTATAAACAGATCCATAATTGTGAAGTGTTCTAAATAAGCAATTCGCTGCACGTTTGATTAATAAATCGCCATCTTGATGTCCTTTAACATCATTAACTTGCTTTAATCCATTAATATCAATTGTATATACAGATATATCTCTTTGATATCTAATTCTTGCTTTATCTTCTTCATAGCAATAACGGTTATACAAGTTAGTTAAAGTATCTCTAGATGAAATAAGGGTTAATTTTTCAATTTCTCTTTTTTCTTTATCTATGTGTTGTAATACGAATAATACTTTAGTTAAACGATTATTAAAATTATATTCAAGTGGTAAGAAAATAAGTCTTACCCAACCAAAGTTATTACCGATTGCATCATAAGAAATATATTTATGATCTAACATTCTTTCTTCAATAGTATCAATATTGACAAATTCTAAAACTTTATCAATATATTGTGTTGTAAATAAATGTGGCATCATTAAAGCAAAGTCTTCATTTGCTTTATGAGTTTTATAAAACATTCTAATAAACTCATTATCTTTATAAGCAACATAAGAATTGTGCTCAATATCAATAACGTGCATATTAATGTATAATTCAGAAATATGGGTAACAACACTTTCTGCGATTGGATTATTTTTAAATGCAAGTCTTTGAGGTACATTACAATCTTCTAAATAGATATAAGCTTCTAAATTATCTTTAGTATATCTAGGAGTTCTTACAATTCTAATTTTAAACCAGATTAGTTGTTGATTAAAAACTCTTCTAAACCAGATATCATAATCACCAGTTTCATCTAACTTCTTAGTTAAAGTTTCATATTTAAAGTTTTCTTTAAATTGAGTTAAATCTTCCGCGAAAATTCTACCAAAGTTCAAATAAGCATAAAATAAGTCCTTTAATGTAGGAGCTTTTTCATAGACAGATGAATCATTATCAACATCTTTTATGACTTTATAAGAATTAGTCGTAAAATTAACTTCGTATAATTTAAAAATATGTTTAGAAAGTAATTCATTTATTTCTTTTTCCATAGCCATCACTCACCTTTAATTTATTATATACCATTTTTATAATAAAAAGTGAAAAATTATAAATATTAAATTCTACGTGATTAATTTTTTTAGATTAAACAAGAAAAATGGTTTTGTAACTTATTTATTTCCTAGTTTAACGAAAAAGTGAACCCAACTAAAAGGTTCACTTTGCAATTTATTTATCAATAATTATTTTATCTATTACTTCTAGACCTAATTCCTTAACTAATTTATAGCCTGAATCATTATTAGGATTATCTAAATCAAAAGGTGCGTGCGCATCAAGTCCTAAAATAATCTTTGCCCCATACTTTTTCGCAAGTTTCCAGAATTCTTCATGAGGATAAGGATAACGATAATCATCACCTAATATTCTTTTTCCTCCACGGATAGAAGCAAAATTAAATTCAAGAGGTATATCTAAATCAATACTTGCTTTAATAATTCTTTTAGAGCAAGAAATAGTTGTATGATCCCATTTTAAATAACTAGCCATAAAATAATCAGGATGACATACATATTTAAATAAGCCTGTTTCCATACCTTTAATTAAAGTATCTGTATATTTTTTAATATCTTCTTTAGTCGTTGCATGAGAGAAAAATGGTTTTAATGTAGGTCCATCTACTTCACAATGGTTACCTAAGATTAAATATTGAATTTTTCCTGATTCAAGCAAGTGTCGATAATAAGGGAAATAATATTCCATTGCTTCAGCTTCAAAGCCTAAATAAATTTTAATTCTATCTTTATATTTTTCTTTTAAAGCATTAATAGAATCACAATAATCATCTAATAATGAATAATCTCCTCTTACACCTGGTTGAATATGATCAGGAAGCATAATATGATCAGAAAAGCCTAGTTCTTGAAGCCCCATCGCAATTGCTTCAATTACATATTCTTCATCTTCACCAATCGCATGTCCACATCTAGAAGTGTGAGTATGATAGTTATTTTTAATCATTAATAATTCACCTCCACAAGATATAATCCTTCGCTTGGAGCTTTATATCTAACTCGATGGATAGTTTCTCCATCCAATAATTTTTTAATATCTTCTAAAGATATATTTTTAAGGCCTAATTCAATTAAAGTACCAATAATCATTCTTACCATATATCTTCTAAATCCATTTCCATAGATATCAAAAGTAAATACACCATCTTCTTCTTTCAAACTAAAATCATATATTTCTCTTTCAAATGGTCCTTCATCATTAGTGCAAAAATTAATAAAATTATGTTTACCTTTAAATAATTCTATTCCTTTTTTGATTAAATCTATATCTAATTTACGGCACAAATTAAAATATAAATCCTTATGAATAGGATCTTTTATACCCGTATTAACAATGTAGCGATAATGCTTAGATTTTGCCGAAAATCTTGCATGAAAATCTTCATTGACTACTTCTAAAGATTTAAAACAAATATCATCAGGAAGAAGTCTATTAATCGCATAAAGCATTTTATAGACGTCTAAAGAATCTCTATTTAAGTCAAAATGAATTACTTGTCCTAAAGCATGAACTCCTTTGTCCGTCCTACCTGAACCTACAATTTCAATTGGTTCATTAAATAAAGAACTCAATATCTTTTCTAAGACATCTTCAATAGTTAAAGTAGATTCATCTCTTTGGGTTTGAAAGCCAAAATATCTTGTTCCATTATAGGAAATAACTGCCTTAACTCTCATATTAAAATAGTCCTTGAACAAATGATATTAAATCGAAGTTTGTAACCATTAAGGTTATTAATCCCCCGAGAATTAATAAAATAACAATCGATGAAATACTATCTCTTAATGCCCATTTATTAATGCGGTATTTAGTTCTTTTTGCACTTGGATTATATCCGCGAGCTTCCATCGCGTTAGCGAGTTCTTCACTTCTTTGTAACGCGGAAATAAATAAAGGAATAATCAAAGCTATAATCGCTTTTACTTTTTCTTTAAAATGACCGTTTTGAAAATCAACACCACGGGATGCTTGGGCTTTCATAATTCGATCAGTTTCTTCTAGTAAAGTAGGAATAAATCTTAATGCTAGAGAAATAGTCATTGCGATTTCATGAACTGGGAATTTAATAACTTTTAAAGGTTTCATTAACCATTCTAATGCATTAGTTAATTCTAATGGTTTAGTAGTCGCGGTTAATACTAGCGATAAAGAAAGCATAATAATAAGTCTAAATAAAATATAAACAGTATTATATATCGCAGAATAATATATCTTCCAACTAGTGTTAAAGAAATTAAAATATCCTAAAGATTCATCACCTGGAACAATGATATTAACAATAAATAAAACTAGCATCATAATCCAAATAGCTTTTAATTGAGAAAATAGCATACTCAATTTAATATGAGAAATTCTCATAATAACGTAAATGAAAACAAATAAGATTCCATAAATAATAAAATTCATCCAAATACTAGTAAATGAAAAGAAAATGCACACCATCAAAACAATCATCGCAAGAATCTTAAAACGAGGATCTAAACGATGAATTAATGAATTATAAGGAACATATTTACCAATGGTGATATTTTGCATTTTACTATTCTCTTTCCTTCAAAATTTCTTGTGCTAAAGTTTTTTCATCAACAACATTTTTCAAATCAATATGATAACCATTCTTATTTAATTCTTTTGCGAATTTAATACATTTAGGTTCTTCAATTGATAAATTATCTACTAGAGTATCATCTAAGAATAATTCATAAGGTTTACATTCTTTAATGATTTCTCCTTTGCTTAATACAGTTACATCTGTCGCATATTTAATAACATTATCCATATCATGAGAGACCATGATTAAAGTTGTACCTTGTTTATACAATTTTAAAAATAGGTCCATCATTTCTTTTGAACCGGTAGGATCTAATCCTGCGGTAGGTTCATCAAGAATTAAAATATCAGGTTTTAAAGCAATAATACCTGCGATTGCGACTCTTCTTTTTTGTCCTCCAGACAATTCAAAAGGACTTCTTTGATATAAAGCTTCATCAATACCAACTAAAGTTAATGCTTCAGAAGCTAATTTTAAAGCTTCTTGTTCAGAACAGCCAAAATTCTTTGGTCCAAAAGTTACATCTTTTATAACTGTTTCTTCAAATAATTGATATTCTGGGAATTGAAAGACTAATCCAACACTCTTTCTTAATGTTTTATAATCTTTGTTTTTCTTATATTCTTCAATATTTTCTTTCTTTAACTTTTTTAAAGAAGCTTTCTTATCTTTTTTATTCGCGACAATAAAGCCATTTACATCAACACTTCCTGATGAAGGAATAAGCAATGCGTTAATTTGTTGAACTAAAGTAGATTTACCACTTCCTGTATGGCCAACTAAAGCCATAAAAGAATGATCTTTTATTTCTAAATTAATATCTTTTAACGCGGTTGTTTCTAAAGGCATATTAGGTGAATAAACATAATTTACGTGCTTAAAAACTATTGGCATAATTCTTTCACCATACTTTCTTCATCATTACTTGATAAAGTAATGCCTAATTTTTCTAGTTCATCATATAATTTAAATGAAAAAGGAATATCTAATTTAATTTCTAATAATTTATCTTTATTTTTAAATACTTCATTAGGTGCCCCATTAAAGATAATTTCACCATCATCAATAACAATAACCCTATCAGAAGAAAATGCTTCTTCAATATCGTGAGTAATAGAAAGAATGGTTAAATCACTTCTTTCTTTTTTAATCTTCTTAATGACTTGTTTAATTTCACTTTTACCTTTTGGATCAAGCATTGCAGTAGCTTCATCAAAGATAATTAAATCAGGATGCATCGCAAGAACTCCCGCGATCGCGACACGTTGTTTTTGTCCACCAGATAAAGAAGTAGGTTCTTTATTTAAGAATTCTTCCATTCCGACAATCTTAGAATATTTATTGATAATTTCATCCATTTGTTCATGAGGAACTTGATGATTTTCTAATCCAAAAGCAATATCATCCGCGACAGTAGAACCAGTAAATTGGTTATCAGGATTTTGGAAAACAATTCCTACTTTATTTCTAATAGAATATAAATTTTCTTCATTTAATACTTCATCAAAAACTTTAATGGTTCCTTTTTGTGCTTCAAGTAAACCGATAATAAGTTTTGCAAGAGTAGATTTTCCTGAACCATTATGGCCAATAATAGCCACATATTCTCCTTTATCAACGTCAAAAGAAAGGTCGTTAAAGACCTTTGTTTCTTTGTCATATCTAAATTTTAAATGTTCTACTTCTAAAGCTTTCATCTATTTATTTTCATTCCTTTGTTTGTCTCTTCTAAAAACAATATAGAAGAATAACCAATAACAAATTGTAAATACAAGTAATACTACTCCAGCGATAATATATCCTGAAGAATTGTCTCCGAATATCTTACCTCCGTAAGTAACACCTGCGAGTATAGATAATAACATAAAATAAATAACAATAGTAATAACTATTCTATTTCTTCTAATTCTTTTTCTTTTTGCTTTTTCTAATCCGTTATCCATAATCTATTTAAACTCTATAAATGGAGTTTTCCCTTCATATTTTCTATATTTAACACCTGTCATATCAAACATCTTCTTACTTGCGATGATTGATGGAGTATTCGCGTATTTATCATCCATGTAAATGACTTCTTTAATTCCTGATTGAATAATTGCTTTCGCACATTCATTACATGGGAATAAAGTAACATAGATTCGACCATTTTCTAATGATCCTGTCGCGTTTAATATCGCATTGAATTCTGCATGACATACGTATAAATATTTAGTTTCTAAAGCATCGCCTTCACGATCCCAAGGCATATCATCATCCTTACAACCAATTGGCATACCATTATATCCCATAGTTAAAACCTTATTTTTATCTGATGCGACTAACGCACCTACTTGAGTGGAAGGATCTTTACTTCTTAAACCAGTAAGTTTCGCAACACCCATAAAATATTCATCCCAACTAATATAATCTTTTCTTTGTCCTGCCATAGAATCACCACCTATTAATTAAATTATATATAATTTAAACATATTTTTTAAATAAAAGAATATATTTATTTTAAAATAAATAAATATAAAATATAATTTCACTAAGGAGATATCTATTATGGGTGAAAACATAATTACAATACGTAATCTTACTAAAATTTATTCCGGTAATTCCTTTCCTAGTTTATTAAATATTGATTTAGATTTATCAACAGGACAAATAGTTGGCTTACTTGGTCCAAATGGTTCAGGAAAAACTACCCTAATTAAAATTTTAAATGGATTATTAAGATCATATACTGGTGAAGTATATATTGATGGTCATGAACCATCCGCGTATACTAAATCAATCGTTTCTTATTTACCAGATTCAACTTATTTAGATCAAAATCACACTGTCGAACAAGTAATAAAAATGTTTAAAGATTTGTACGCAGATTTCAAAGAAGAAAAGATGATGGAACTACTCACCAAATTTAGAATTGAGCCAAAAGCTAAAATTAAAACTCTATCTAAAGGTAATAAAGAAAAAGTCCAATTAGGTCTTGTATTATCACGTGAGGCAAAAATATATATTCTTGATGAACCAATCGGAGGAGTTGATCCTGCGACTAGAGATTACATCATCAATGTTATTATTAATAGTTACAATAAAGATGCATTAGTTATAATCGCAACTCACTTAATTGAAGAAATTGAATCTATTTGTAAAACAGTTATCTTCTTAAAAGAAGGTCGTATTATTCGAGTTGGAGATAAAGATCAATTAATCAAGCAACACGATAAATCCATCAATGAATTATTCAAGGAGGATTTTAAATGTTTCTAAAATTATTAAAACACGATTTAATCTCCTTAAAAAACTCTTTCTTTATTTTATTTATTATTACTGTCTGTGTCGCAGTAATTGCCCCATTTCTAGTTTATAGTCTTTATAAATATTCTATAACAGGAGAAGAAGGATTAGGAATAGCTTATTTATTAATATTTGGTATTTATTCATTAGTATTATTATTTGTTGGTATTGTCGTAATATTATTCTTGATCAATGCCGTAAGATTCTTTAAAAATAGTTTCTTTTCTTCTCAAGGATATTTAACTTTAACTCTTCCTATTTCAACCACAAAAAATGTTTTATCTAAATTACTCGCGATTGTTATTTGGGCTTTAGCCTTTTTGTTAGTCGCATGTATAAGTTTCTTTATATCAATGATTATATTAAATGTCTTACTTGTGAATGATTCTTCTTCAGATATTAGTGTATGGGAATCTATTCAACAAATGTTCATAGATATGTTTGATAATTCATATTTTGAAGGCGCTACTGCCTCAAGTATTATTGCATTTATTTTAAGAATATTTAATCTAATTATCTCACCTATATTAACATTATCATTGATGTTATTTATTATCACTTTAGGTAATATAAAGCCATTTAAAAAGCATTCAGTATTAGCGAGTATACTATTCGCGATAGTCATATATTTCGCAATATCTATAGGTTCTACCAATATCGCAACATATATAGAAGATGGCATTGTTGAAAACGTTGTTATCTTATTATTAGAAACAGCATTAACAATTCTAAGCGTATTTGGTATTGTTAAATTAATCGATCACAAAGTTGAAATTTCTTAAGCAAACAAAAAGATTATCGGAGACCGATAATCTTTTTTTGCTTGATTTAATTATTTTGAATATGAAACTTTTATTTCGACAGATTCTTCAGCAAGAATTGCATTTAAATATGTTAATAAACCATTTTCATTCCAAGTATAATGACCTGTTGCAATTTCGCTTGAATTTGAAGGATTTGTTGCAGTTTCTTTGATTTCAAAACCACTACCTGCGTAATATTCATCGCCATCAATTTCACTTACACAGAAGTAATTTAATTTAAATTCATTAATCATTTCTGAATAAAGACTATCAGTAACGCTTTTTGTCGTTAAAGTTCTATCACTCTTTACAGTTGCTTCACAATCAACACTTAATGTTGTTCCACCGATTTTTGCGTTACCAGTGATTTTTGCTGTTTTGTATTCAACAGTTGTTTTTAAAGCTTCTTCAGCTTTTGTTTTGAATGTAGCGAAATCAACTTTTGAGTTACCACATCCTACGAATGTTACTGCACATAATGATAATAATGCAGCATTTCTAAATAATTTTTTCATTTATATAATTCCCTTCCATTATATGACATTACGTCTATATAACTTGTATACATTATACTATATTTGATACAGGTGTAAACATTTTTAAAATTAAAAATCTCTAGATAAACTTAAAATTTACCTAGAGATATTAAATATCTTATTTTTTAGTCGCAAGTTTTACGCATTCATAAGCTCCATTATATAAGCCCATTTTATTTAAACGTAAAATTTGTTCATTCATATTTTTTAATAATGCCTTATCGTAGATGAAATCATCTAACATTGCATTCATCTTCTTAGTTGTATCGCATTCATAAGTTGCATCACCAATTTCTTTTCCATAATATGCAGAGAATACTTCATGTCCTCCAATATGTCTCATAAAGATTTTAGGAATTGGATAGAATACTAATTCACTTGGTTTAGTAATTAATAAATCACATTTTCTCATTAATAAGTTTGTAGAATAAACCGCAGGGAAGATGTCTTTATGGAAGATGTTATATACACCTTTAATTTCATTTTCATTCATCGAAGAAACAAAGGTTTTAAATTCATCATATTTATCAAAATAAGTTGGATAATCTTTATAATCCTTAATTTCTTTACAAAGATATTCATAAACTTTTAAATGATCACCAAAGTTAATAAATAAAGCAACTTTATTTTCTTTAACATATGGAAGAAGATGTTTTAATATCTCCATAAATTGTTTTTGACCTGCGCCAGCACCACCAACTGTTAAAAGGATTCTAATAGGTTTATTATTTTCTAAACGTTTAATTCTTTGTTCAGTATCACTTTCTAAGTTAGAAACAATTTCATGATCAACATAATGACCTACGTATTTAATTTGATCATCAGGGATATGTTTTAAATTTCTCTTTTTATCAAATCCATCAAGTCTCTTATAACCATAATATCCAAATGATGTTTGAACAGTATGAATTGCTCCTTCTGATAGATGTAAAGCCATAGGCCAGTTATCAGGAATTGCGTTAACTACGTGAGTCATACCAGCATGAATCGCCCCTTGTGAAGGCCAAGCATGCGTTGCGATATAAGGAGTATCTTTTGGAATATTTCTAAATATTGGAGTTAATAATTCAGCGTTTCTTTGATCTCCTGGATTATAAACGAGTTGTTTAAATACATCTCTATTAAATACTTCCCAAACAAAATGATTAAATAATTTAGATTTTTGGGAAATTCTTGAACCTAATGAATATAAATCATTTTGGGCTCTAATGACTTTAGAACCTGTCGCATCAAAAGAAGCTAAATCAAGCCATAAAGGTTCATATCCCATTGCTTTAGCGCAGCTTGCCATTGCGATAGATATTCTATAATGACCAAAGCCCATTCTGATATTTCCAACAATTAAACCATTTTTTGGAAATTCTTCATTTTTATCTTTAACGACAATATTTTGTGCATTAATAAAATCTAATGATTCAATCTTTTCAAATCCTAATTTGTAATCAACGGAAGAATCATCACCAAATTTCTTAATATATTTTTTCTTATTTTTATTAGCTTTTTTTACTGTTTTCTTAGGTATTTGATTACCGAAAACAACACTAGACTTATCCATTAATAAGTTCTCCTTTCTTAGGGTCATAAACTAGCTTATTTTCCACCCCATCAAGTTTATAAACAATAGTTACATTATCATTTGAAGTTATAATATTAGTTATAACTGCATTTGATAATTTTTGTGCTTCTAGTAATAATTGTTTTTTATTTGTATCATAGTTAGAAACATTATCACTAGTTAAATATAAAGCACCGCATAAATGATTAATCTTAATTAATGCTTCTTTTTGTTTATCATTTAAATAGATATTATCATCTCTTAATAAATAAACATCTGGATCATTTCTAAAGACATATCTATCCATTGGATAACGATAAATAGTATCTAGTAATGTATGCTTAGTTGAATTTCTTTCACGATGGGCAAGTACCATATAAAATTCATCATCAAATTTTAAAGATACATCGCATCCTACTCGGCAATAATCAACTTTATTAAATGCATTTTCTAAAGGAACACCACATCCTAAAATTAATTTATCTTTAAGTATATCTCTTAAAAATGTCATCATTTCACTCATTACTTGGCATCTAGTTTTATTTGGAACTTTAACTAAATTAACCGCGTATAAGAAGTCTAGTTTAAAAAAATCAAATCCTAAATCAATATAGTAATTCAAACATTCTTTAATATAATCAAGTACTTCTTTTTTTCTAATATCTAAAGATAATTGATGTGACCAGTTACCTCCAGCATATACAGGTTTATTATTTTCATCATGATAAACCCAATCTGGATGTTCTTTATATATATTTGAATCTTGTTCAACTACAAAAGGTGCGAGCCATATACCAGAAAGAAGTTGTTTATTATGGATTTCATCAACAAGAGGTTTTAATCCATGTGGGAATTTATTTTGGTCAATATTAAGCCAATCACCAACTTTGAATTCAAATCCATCATCAATTTGAAATAAATCATAATTAGAAGAATCAATACCTTCTAAAGCTTTATAAATCTTTTCTTCATTAATATCTTGATAATGATTATACCAAGAAGTATATCCTTTTAATTTTGGTTTAGAACTTGTTCCAAGTGAACTAAAATATAATTTTTGTGTTTCTAAGATGTTACCTTCTAAATAAGCATAATCAAGCAAGACAAATTCATTCTTATCAACAAGTTTTCTTTCACAATCACTTTCTAGAATAATTTGATTTCTTTTAACATCGTAATTTATCACTAAATACGCATTCTTTTCATTATATGATCCATATAAATAAATATTATCTTTTCTTCTTAAATAAGCATATGTATAGCCATGAAGAACATGTTTTTTAGTTTTTCTAAAAGTATAATCACCATATGCATCAAATTTATATTTGTTAGTCATATAATGACCAAATCTAATTTTATGAAGAGATTCATTAATATTAAATTCACGGCTGTCTGTCCAAGATTGGTATCCATTAACAAATACTTTATCATCTTTTAAATAATGAAATTCTTGATATAATTTAAAACTCTTTAATGTAATTGCTTCTTTAGAAGTAATTTTATAAGTAAAACGTTTACCTTGTTTTAAACAAGTTATTTGATAATCACTATTTTTAAATTCATGAGATTTAATAAGTTTTCCATTCTTATAATAACTAATTTCCATTAGTTTCATATAATCACCTATTAATCATTATTTGCTTCAGTTGAAGCATCAGTTTTATTTTCTTCGATTGTTTTCATGACACCTTTTTCATCATAGAAGAATAAGATGACCGCGCCTAAAGTGCAACAGATAATCGCGACAATCGCGACAATTCTTAAACCTAATTCTGATGCAGTTAAATCGTTAGATGTTAAATCTTGGCTTGAGCCAATAATCGCAAGAGATGTGAAAGCAAGCATCGCAACAGATTGACCAAGTTTCATCGCGAAAGTTCTCGCTGCAAAAAACATACCTTCTCTTTTTTCACCAGTTTTAATTGAATCTTCTTCTGCGACATCCGCGACAATTGCTTGAGGAATAATACCAAGTAATGACATTGGGAAAGCTGCGATAATAACAATTAATACACCAAATACCATGCCAGGAAGAGGTATAACACCAATTAATGCAGTAACAACATACGCTAAAGCAAGACCTAAGAAACCTGCACATACTAATTTACGTTTACCAAATTTAACAACTAATTTACTAACAACTGGATAGAAGCAAGCGCTTAATACAGTCATCGCACCTAAGAATACTGTTGTATAGAATTCATCTAATCCCATTGATACTTTAACAAAGAATGGTAAACCTGTTTGGAATAAAGTTAAACCAATCCAATAAGCGATATCAGAACCAACAAAGATTCTAAATTGTTTATTTTTAAAAGTTGCGACTAATGATTTAGTTGTTGATACTTCTGATGGTTTTGCATCAACGAATTCTTTTTCATTTAATTTTAATGCTGGAATTAACATCATAATACAAGCAATAATTGCTAAAACGATGAAACAAATACGATAAGACCAATCAAATGTAACAACATTTCTTAATACACCTGCGAATACGAAAGGCATATAAGCTAACATTGTACCTGCGAAATATGTTAAAGAAATCGCAGTTGAAATATACATTCTATCATCTTGAGTTTTACCAAATTCAGAAATTAAAGCATTGTAAGGTGTACAATAAATTGTCATAAATAAATAATATAAGACAAGGAATACACTAATCCAAGCTACGTTCCATCCAGAAATCATTGATACAGGTGCACAGAATACTAATACTGTAATGATTGATAAAGGAATCGCTGCGAACTTCATAAATGGAATTCTTCTACCTTTTGGATTTTTAGATTTATCTGATAAAGTTGCAATAATAGGATCTGTAACTGCATCAAAGATTCTACATCCGAATGTAATTAATCCTAAAATTGTTAATACACCAAATATAACTAAACCTGGAGTAATATATTGAACTGCTCCACTTGCAATATCACTTTGTGTAGGTAAATAGAAAGTGACAAGCCATGCGTTAATAACGCCACTTAGAATTGACCAACCTAATTGGCCAAGAGCAAATATCCACATTTGCTTTTTTGTTAATCTTTTCATAACGTCCTCCTTTTTTATATGAAAATTATTTTTTTATTCTAAATAGAAATAACTCAATTAAGGTTTCAATTTCTCCTTCTTTAGAAGATAATGAATCTTCTTGAAGAATATTCTCTACCGCGAGTTTTTTACAAAATGATAATAAGGCAATTGATGTTGTTCGATAATATATATCCATTGATATATCTTCTTTAATTGAATTATCATTTATACCCTTTTTAAAATACTTATAAAATACTTCTTTAAACAAATTAACATTATCATTATAAGTTTCTAAGTTAATACCTATTTCATTATGAATATAAGCATCTAATGAATAAACGAATGAATAATAATCTTTATCTTCTTTAAATACTTTTAAGTAAGCTAAATAGAATTCTTTAATATTTTCAAATCCAGTCTTTGATTCATCAAATGTAAAATACTTCTCTAAGATATTTTTTGATAAAGCTTCTGCCACTTTAATAACTAAATTTTGTTTCTTACCAAAATATCGATATAAAGTAGCTTCACCAATACCAATATATGAAGCGATATCACTCATAGTTACATTTGATATTGATTTTTCTAAAAATAATTTAGTTGCTTCATTTAAAATAAAACTTTGTTGCGCTTCTTTTAATTTACTAGTCATATGCCCTCCTTTCATTTTTGATAGACAGCCTATCAATTTGATATTCTATCTATTAAAAGTTTAACACATCGTTATTTTTAATCAATGTTAACGCTTACATTTTAATTTTAAATAAAAAAAGAACTTAGATTTTTATTTCTAAGTCCTTTATATAATCGATTTTATAGTAATTATTTACCAGATACTGCTAAAGATTTAACAATAACTGGAACGCTATAACCTGTGAAAGTAAGTTTGCTATCTTTACCTACTTCAACAATGTCATTGAATAATTTAAATAAGTTACCTGCGACAGTAATTAAGCAAACTGGAGTTGAACGTTTACCATTTTCAATTAAATATCCTTTTGCTTGTAAGGAGAAATTACCGCTTGAAGCATTCATACCAGCATGTAATCCTTCAACTTCAGTAATATAAATACCATTACCGACTTTTTCAAATAATTGATCTAGAGTCTTATTACCTGGTTTAATGAATATACCTACTTCACTTACTCCAACTTTACCTCCGCCTCTATATCCATTGCCGGTGCTTTCAACACCATCTTTTTTCGCAGTTGCTAAATTGTATAAATAAGTATTTAATACGCCTTTATCAATGATTTTCTTGTTGTAAGTTGCAACACCTTCATCATCAAAATAACGGTAGAATACACCCTTATCTAAAGGTCTTTCTTCAATTGTTAATTTGCTAGAAGCTACTTTTTGATGTAATTTATCTTTTAATAAAGAAGTATTCTTTTGAACTTCTTCACTTGAACAGCTACGAAGGAAGAATGAAGTTAAATTCATCATAACTCCCGCGGATAAAACTGTCTTATATTTCTTTGAATCACAAGGTGCACCACCTAATTGATCTAATGCATCAGAAGTTACATCATCAACATATTTATCAACATCAAATCCATGGATATCTTGTCCAACAATGAAATCTCCACCAGTTTTTGTTTCATCTCCAACAGAAGCAATAACAGTTGCATAGATTAAGAAATAATTAGAATGAGACTTTAAATCTAAACCATAAGAATTTTTTAAAACAGATTCATTATCTATTTCTTGATAAGATAATTCAACATCGACAATACGATTATCTTTTGCTTTAATTTTTGCTTCAATTTCTTTTAATAAAGCAATTTTATCTTCAACTGGTGTATCTTTTAATACTTTAGAATAGACATTCTTTTTAGTGTATTTTTCACTTCCTTGGAAGATAATACATTCTTCTTTAGATTCATTAATTGATGCATTTTCTTTTAATTGATTAATAACGCTATCAACATTCTTTTTATCAAAGTTTTCGGAATTGACATATCCTACTTTAGAACCTAATTTACCTCTTGCTTGTAAAGCTTTAGTTGTAGATGATGAGAAAGATTCAATTTCACCTCTAAATATAGCAATATTTAATTTAGAATCAGTATTAACTAAAATTTCTAATTCGTTAATACCTTGATCTTTTGCTTTTTCAAAATAAACATCGTATTTCATATTAGTTAATCTTCTCCCCTCTACCACCGACAGTGATTTCTGAAACTCTAATAGTTGGTTGACCTACATCAGTAGGAATGGATCCAGAAGCTGCCCCACACATACCTTCTGCGCGTAATAAGTCATTACCGACCATATCAATTTTTAATAATATTTCTTTACCTTGTCCAATTAATGTTGCGCCTTTAACTGGATAAGCAATCTTTCCATCTTCAATAATATATGCTTCATTAACTGCGAAATTGAATTCACCAGTTGCAGGGTTGACGCTACCTCCACCCATTGATTTTGCATATAGTCCAAATTTAGTAGCTTTAATAATTTCTTCTGGAGTTGATTTACCAGGAAGAATAAAGGTATTTGACATTCTAGATGTTGGTTCGAATTTATAAGATTGTCTTCTAGAAGCACCATTTTCATGTGTATCCATTCTTCTTCCGTTAAATGGATCAACTAAATATGAAGTTAAAATACCATCTTTAATTAAGACATTACGATGTGTCTTATGTCCTTCATCATCAACATTTTCTGATCCCCAACCTCCAGGAATAGTTCCATCATCAACCGCGGAAACAATCTTAGAAGCAATTTGAGTACCTAGTTTACCAGACATAACTGAAAGGTTTTTACTAACCGCGCTAGCTTCAAGAGAATGGCCACATGCTTCATGGAAGATAACTCCTCCAAAGCCATTACCAATAATAACTGGCATTTTACCACTTGGGCATTCTTTTGCGTCTAATAATTGAACTGCTACTCTTGCAGCGTCTTTCGCTGATTCTTCAATATTTACTTCATCATTAAAGAATTCAAATCCTTTAGAAGCACCAGGTCCTACTCCACTTGATTCAATTGCTTCACCATTTGAAGCAACACAAGTAATATAAACTCTACCTCTAATTCTATTATCTTTAATAAATTTACCTTCTGAATTAAAGATATAAACCTTTTGATTTGTTGAAGAAAAACTTTCCATTACTCTAACGATTTTAGAATCGTATTCCTTCGCAGCTTTATATCCTTTCATTAAATAAGCAATCTTGTCTTCTTTTGAAACAGTTTCATAAGGGATTTTAGGTCCATGTTTATGACCTACTTTTACTGAAGTAATATCGTTAACTTCCTTTTGTCTTGTTCCAGAAAATGATTTAGATAAAGAAGTAGCTAAATCAAGTAATGATTTTTTGCTTAAATCATTGCTATAACCATATACGCTTTGTAATCCTTTTAAAATTCTTATACCCGCGCCATAAGTATAAGTAGTAGTTGCTTGTTCACAAACTCCATTATCGAGTGATATGCCTTCTACAATAGTATCTTCTAAGAAGATTTCAGCAAAATCACCGCCGGTTTCTAAACATGCATTTAAAACATCTTTCGCTAAAGTTTTAGATATCATATGTTCACCTAGTATCATAAAAATTCTTTATTATAATTATTTTTATGATATTCCTTTCTTTAACAAAGAATTATACTATATAAAAATAAAACAAGTTAGTGAAAATTAACTATTTTATTAAATATTTGCTACTTAAATATTTCTTTAAGTTTAATTTATGTTATTTTTTGTTTAATATATAAGTAATTATTAATGAAAGACGAGGTGAAATTATGCGTATATTACTCGCTGAAGATGAAAAATCACTTTCTAATGCTCTAGTTACTATTTTAAAACATAACAATTATTCTGTGGACGCTGTTTATAATGGAGAAGATGCATTAGATTATGTTTTAAGTGATAACATTTACGATTTAATTATTTTAGATATCATGATGCCTAAATTAGATGGTATTTCAGTATTAAAAGAAATTAGAAAACGTAAAATATCAACACCAATTATTATGTTAACCGCGAAATCTGATATTCAAGATAAAATACTTGGTCTAGATGGAGGCGCAGATGATTATTTAACTAAACCATTTAATGTTGAAGAATTACTCGCTCGTATTAGATCAGTTACAAGAAGAAAAGGGGAAATCAATAATAACAATTTAAGTTATGATGATTTAATTCTCAATCGTTCTACTTTTGAATTAGAATGCAACGGTAATAAAGTTTTATTAACAAATAAAGAATATCAAATTATTGAACTTTTAATGTTACATAAAGATCAAATGGTTCAAATGGATCGAATCATGGATAAAATATGGGGTTTTGATTCAAACGCAGATACTAATGTCATATGGACTTATATCTCTTATTTAAGAAAAAAACTTTCTTCTATTGGTTCAAGAGTTGGAATTAAAGCCAATAGAAACATTGGTTATTCATTGGAGGTAAAAAATGATTAAGTCTTTAAAAAGAAAATTCATTTTTATCTCGATGTTATCAATGAGTTTAGTTATTATTATCATTGTCTTTGTTTTAAATATTTCTAATTATTATTCAATCTCAAGAGAATCAGATAAAACATTAGATATGTTAATTTATACCAATTGTACATTCCCTAATGAAGAAGAATCTTCTTCTCCTGATCCTGATGAATTCTATAATGATGTCCCTTTTGAAACAAGATTCTTCTATGTTAAATTTGACCAAGATGACAATGTTATTAAAGTTGATTTAACAAGAACTAGTTATATCAAAGAAAACACTGCAATTGAATATGCAAAAGAAGTAAAAGATTATACTTCCAATCGAGGATATTATTCTATTTATCGTTATGCAATCCATGAATACGACAATAATCATACAATGGTACTTTTTCTTGATTGTCAAAGATTATTATCAGGTTCAAGAACATTACTTATATCTAGTATTATCTACTCTGTAGTTGGACTTATAAGCGTATTTATCTTAATTGTTTTATTCTCCACTATTGTATTTAAACCTGTTCAAGATTCTTATACAAAGCAAAAACAATTTATCACTAACGCAAACCACGAATTAAAAACACCTTTAACAATTATTTCAACAACAACTGATGTTATTGAAATGACATCTGGTAAAAGCGAATGGACACAAGATATTAAACATCAAGTTAGTAAATTAACTGATTTGACCAATGAGCTTGTCTTCTTATCAAGAATGGATGAAGAAGGATCTAGTATAAAACGCTTAGATTTCTCTATAAGCGAAGTTTTATTAGATACTATAAAAGAATATGAAGTTTCTTTAAAAAAGCGTAATATCGAAGTAAAAGCCTCAATTAATGGCAATGTCACTTATAATGGTGATATGGCTAAAATCAAATCACTATTTGAAATATTATTAGATAATATTAATAAATATGCGATTGATAATTCTATTGTAGAAGTATCATTAATAGACAATGATAAAAACAAATTGTATATATCATTCACTAATCAAACTGAATCTGTTCCTCAAGGTAATTTAAATGTATTATTTGAAAGATTCTATCGTTTAGATTCAAGTAGAAACTCCTCTTTAGGTGGCCATGGTATTGGTTTGAGTATCGCTCAAGCTATTGTCACATTACACAAAGGAACAATCACTTGTAATTCCAAAGATGGAAAAGAAATAAAATTTGAAATAAATTTAAAATAATTTAATATTTTAAGTTACGCTTAAGTTTAATTAAATAATATATACTCGTAAAAGATGTGATATCTTTTAGAACTTAATATATCTCAAAATAACCTTTATGCATGCTTTCATAAGTTCTAAACAATCCCTTAGGTATTACATCTTCACACCCCATCGAAAGATGGGTTTTTATTTTCAAAAAATATTTTTAAAATTATTTTTTTCTTTAAGTTTTATTTAAGTAAAACCATTTATAGTTATAATCGTAAAAGATGTGATATCTTTCAAACCTCAATATATCTCAAAATAACCTTTATGCATGCTTTCATGAGGTTTGAACAATCCCTTAGGTATTACATCTTCTCGCCCATCTCTGATGGGTTTTTTCTTGTTTTTATTTAATTTTTCTACCATATTATTCTTAAATATATTATTATAACTAGGCAATAGAGATTTCTTTTAGAACTCGATATATCTCAAAATAACCTTTATGCATGCTTAAAGAGTTCTACAATCCCTTATTGAAATCCTATTGTGCCACCTTCGGGTGGCTTTTTTCATTTAAAAAGGTTCGACTTTCATCGAACCTTAGTTTTTACCAACAATCATGAACTACATAGCTATTATCGACTACTAAAGGATTACCATAATCTTTATAGAATAGATTTCTACTGATAATATTAGTTAATCTATCATAGCATTCCCATTCATAATCACCATTTAAATGGATTTGATCCGCTTTTAAGAAGCAAAGATAATAATCAAAGTTCTTATATTGTAAATCGTAATGATCAACTCCTCCATACCATGTATGGTAGCAATCTACTTTATAAATAGGAGTTCTTGTATAATCACCATTTTGATTATAATAAGTTGCAGTTACTTCTGTATCGTGGTTAAGATATCCCATACCATCCGCGTATAAGTTACCATTGAATAAACCTGCCGCATTATCGAATAATTCTTGATCTACTGCATAGAATCCAGCTTCTTTTAAATATTTGTTGATTGTATAATCTTCATCTCCATATGTTGTAATATAATCTTTATAGTCATTCGCGACATATTTAAGAATATTTTGTTCTGGATGATATGCCATACCATAATCTTTATAATCACCATTGTATTTTAACGCCGCTCTTAATAAGCCTTGTCTACTATCATCACCAACTCTATCATTAGGATTATATGTTAAAGTTGCCATTCTTGTAGAATATTGAGTATTAGTTGGAAGATAAGTTGTAATATGATCTTCTTGCATTAATTTTTCTTGTTCATCTAATACTATAAGTTCTTCTTGGAATTTTTTACCAACTGCATTGACATATTCAGCCATTGTTTTTAATTGTTGATCATATGTTCCTCTTGCTGCAGGTTTTTCAATATAACGATAATGCATATCGAATTGAGCAAGATTTACAGTCGCTAATAACATATTTGTACAATAAGCAATGTAATCTCTTCTATTTTTAATCTTTTGACCTGTCCATTTATCATTTAGACCAATAGTATAATCATAATAATAGAAGATATCTTTACTCTTATCTGCTTGGTTAGGATGTAAGATTGTATCCGCAAGTTGAGTTGCATATGTAACTAAAGTTGTTTCAATACCTAATCCATTAGCGTTATTTGCTAAAGTATAATCTTTACAAATAGCTTCATATACTGCATATCTTCTTGCTTCTACTTCTTCTTCAGGAATAGTTTCATCAAGTTCTAACATTGCAAGATCCCATAAGCTTCCGTTTACTTTATCTTTAATATTAAATTGAACATTACTGAACATTTTATAAAGATTTTCATTTAATACTTCTTCTGCATGATAGATATCTTGTTTCTTTTCAATAATACTTAATTTTTCTTTAATTTCACTTAAAGCATTTTCAATTCTTTCTAGATACTTAATACTTGCATCTCTAATATCAATACCAAAGCTCTTTAATAAGTTAATAACTAATGTTTTTTCATAGCCTGTAACAATACCATCGACTAATTTACTTCCATCAGTAACTAATTTATTAATAATATATTTAGTTGCATCTTCAATTTCACCATCATTAACTTTATTTGTGTTATTTAATAAAGATACTTCGTTAGTTTCTTTTAATGTAACTTCTTCTGCTTTTACTTGAGTAGCTACATTATTCATCTTATTAGCGTTCATACTAACTCCAACAGTAGCAAGTATCGCTAATAAACCAGTTGTTAATATTTTTGTCTTTACCATATTAGTAGCCTCCTTAAGAGTAACATTTATTTGTCTTTTGTAACTCTTACACTCATATAATAACACTTTCACATCCATTGTCAACACTTTTTAGAAACATTTTTATTATTTTTGTAACTTTTTAAAAAATTCATTATACAAATAAAGACAAAATGCAACAAAAAACCAAGTATCTATCATTAGACACCTGGTTTTATTAGTTTACAAATTTAAATTATTATTTTTTTAAGAACATTTGTAATTTGTTCCATCTATCTTTAGCGCATTTTTCAGATTTTGTTAATAATTCTTCACAATGTTCTGGGTTAACCTTTGGAAGTTGTGAATATCTTGTTTCACACATAACGAAATCTCTGAATTTGCTGAAGTCTGGTTCTGGGCAATCAATTTGTAATGCATCATCGCCTTTACGTGGATCATATCTGAAGATTGGGAAGTAACCACATTCGACAGCTTTCTTTTCTGTCATTTGTGCATTTCCTAAACCACCTTTAATACCATGGTTAGCACAAGGAGCATAACAGATAATGATTGAAGGACCATCATATGATTCAGCTTCTTTCATAGCTTTAATTGCTTGCATCTTATTAGCGCCCATTGCAATTTGTGCAACATAGACATTTCCATAAGTCATCATCATTAACGCTAAGAACTTCTTTGCAGTCTTCTTACCTGAAGCTGTGAATTTAGCAATAGAACCTGTTTGAGAAGATTTAGATGATTGACCACCTGTATTTGAATAAACTTCTGTATCAAGAACTAATACGTTAACGTCTTCTTCATTTGCGAGAACATGATCAAGTCCGCCGTAACCAATATCGTAAGACCAACCATCACCACCGACAATCCATACTGATTTATCTAATAAGTCTCTTTCAAGACGTTTTAATTCAGTTAAATTGTGTTTAGCAATAATTTCTTTTAATTGAGGTAAGATTCCTCTTACGTGTTCTCTATCTTTAATATGTTCAATGTAATCTTCGAATAATGCTTTTTCATCACCTGTTACAGTGCCTTCTTCAATAGCTTTATTCATTAAACGGATGATTTCGCCAAGTTTGTAGTCTGTTGCAACTCTCATACCGAAACCATATTCAGCATTATCTTCGAATAATGAGTTACCCCAAGCAATACCTTCTCCGTTCTTATCTGTACAGAATGGTGTTAATGGAGTTGAACCTGAATAAATTGAAGAACAACCTGTTGCGTTTGCGATTAACATATCTTTACCAAATAATTGAGAAGCTAATCTATAATATGGAGTTTCTCCACATCCTGCACAAGCACCAGATACTTCCATATATGGATATAATAATGAAGCGCCTTTAACTGTTGTTACAGGGAACTTATCTGCTTTATATTCAACGTGTTTGTATAAGTAATTTGCAGCATCTTCTTGAGCGTATTGAGTTTTTGCATCAACCATCTTTAATGCTTTAACTTGGACAAATTCACCAGTTGCTTCATCTTTAACACGTTTACCTGGACATTCGTTAACACAAATTGAACAGCCAACGCAGTTTCTTGGTGAAACTTGGATACGATATTTTAATCCTTTTACGCTTGGTCCAATTGCATCAATTAAATCACCTTTAGCAATTTCTGGTAAACCTTCAACTTCTTTATCATCAAGTAAGAAAGGTCTAATTGTTGCGTGTGGGCAAACGAATGCACATTGTCCACATTGGATACATGCATCTTTATTCCATACTGGTACTCTATCAGCGATTGAACGTTTTTCATTGAATGTAACGTCATTTCTCATTGTACCTGTTAATAATTCATATTCTGTGAATTTGCTTGTTGGTAAATCATAACCATCGAGTTGACCAATTACATTGACATAGTTATCCATGTAATCATCACCTGATTGTTCATATACTTTGTTATATGGTAATTCAATCCATTTTGGATCAACTGCGACTTCTTCTAAGCCTTCTGCACCAGCATCAATTGCATCCCAGTTCATCTTAACGATATCATCACCTTTTTTAGCGTATGATTTCTTTGCGAACTTCTTCATCCAATCTTGTGCTTCAGCATATGGCATGATTTGTTGATTTAAATAGAAGAATGCAGATTGTAAAATAGTATTTGTTCTTCTACCTAAGCCAATTTTACTTGCGAGTGAAACTGCATCGATGATATAGAATTTTGCTTTCTTTTCAGCGAGTTGATGTTTCATTCTATTTGGCATTGATTTGATTAATGTTTCTTTATCTAAAGTAGTATTTAATAAGAAAGTACCGCCTTCTTTTAAGCACTTAATCATATCAAATTTATAAATATATGAATCTAATGAACATGATAAGAAGTCTGCATGTTCAACATAATATGTAGATCTAATTGGTTCTTTACCGAATCTTAAGTGAGATCTAGTAACACCACCAGCTTTTCTTGAGTCATATGCGAAATAAGCTTGAGCATATTGATGAGTTGCATCACCAATAATCTTAATAGATGACTTATTCGCAGAAACTGTACCATCACTACCTAAACCATAGAATAAGCATGATGTATATGAGTTATGTGTATGGAATTTTTCATCGACTGGTAATGATAAGTGTGTTAAATCATCAACAATACCAATTGTGAAGCCATTCCATGTTTTCTTAGCATTTAAGAAATCATAAACTGCTTTAACGTGTTTTGGTTGAGTATCTTTACTTGATAGACCATATCTACCACCTAATACTAAGTCGAAGTGTCTACCCATTTGTTCAAATGAAGCAACAACATCTAAGTATAATGGTTCGCCTGATGCGCCCATTTCTTTTGTTCTATCTAATACTGCAACTTTCTTAACAGTTGTTGGGATAACATCAACTAAATGTTTTGCAGAGAATGGTCTATATAAGTGAACTTTAACTAAACCAACTTTTTCTCCGTTTGCGTTTAATGTATCAACAACTTCTTTTGTACATTCTGTAATAGAGCCCATTGCGATAATAACTCTATCAGCGTCTTTTGCACCATAATATGTAAATGGAGCATATTCTCTACCTGTAAGTTTTGTTGCTTCTGCAAAATATTTGCAAGCAATGTCAACTACTTTATTGAAATGGATATTTTGAGCTTCTCTAGTTTGGAAGTAAATATCATCATTTTCTGCACCACCTCTTGTAACTGGGTGAGTATGTGGGTTTAATGCACCTTTCTTAAATTCTTCAAGTGCTTCCCAATTGATTAATTTATTCCAGTGTTCTGCATCAACAAATTCGACATTTTGAATTTCATGTGAAGTTCTGAAACCATCGAAGAAATGGACAACTGGTACTCTTGATTCAATTGCGACTAAGTGAGCAACGTTAGCTAAGTCAGCACATTCTTGAACTGAATGAGCACAAATCATTGTTGCGCCTGTTTGTCTAACTGCATAAATATCTTGGTGGTCACCAAAGATAGAAAGTGATCTAGTCGCTAAGCTTCTCGCGGAAACATGTAAAACTGCTGGTAAGCATTCACCAACCCATTTATAAATGTTTGGAATCATTAATAATAAGCCTTGTGATGCTGTATAAGTAGAAGCTAAAGCTCCGCCTTGTAATGCACCATGGACTGTACCAGAAGCACCTGCTTCAGATTGCATTTCAACAACTTTAACAGTTGAGCCGAAAGCATTTAATTTGCCTTCAGAAGCATATTGTTCAACAAGTTCTGCCATTGTTGATGATGGAGTAATTGGATAGATACTTGCAACTTCAGTAAAGTTATAGCTCGCTAAAGCTGTCGCAGTATTACCATCTACTGATAAAAAACTCTTTTTAATATCTGCCATAAATACCTCTCTTTGATATATAAAAATTAATTTTAAATTAACCTATTACATCATTAATATTTTACTACAATTATATTTAAATATAAATATTGAATTCTTAAGCGATTTTTTCAATTTTTAAAAAGAATTGACTTTTCGCGTAAAAACTCGATATAGGTAAATTTTTACTTTATTCTACTAGTACAAAATGTATCTTGTAAATAAACGATATTGTAGTAATTAAAGAAAAACTGTTGAACCGTCAAAAAAGATTCAACAGTTTCCATTATTTATTTAATTTTTTAATTAATTCTAAACTAGGAACAATATCTTCACCAGTTACACCTTCAAAAATTAAAGTTGCATTAGGTGCATATTTTTTGATATTAGAAATAATAAATTCAAAATCAATTATTCCTTTACCAAGTCCACATTGAACTAATTTATCTCCTTCAACATAGAAATCTTTTAAATGGAAGATTTTAATATCTTCTTTAAATGTTTCAAGAGCATGAAGGAATATTTCTTTATAACTTTGATAATTACCGATATAAATTAAATTATAAATATCGATAGTTACTTTTACATAATCAGAATTAAGTTCATCAATCGCTCTTTTAAGTTGATCAACTGAATAAATTACATGTCCCCAAGCAGGTTCCATTAATACAGTTGTATGATACTTTTCTGCGTTATCTTTTAATTCATGGAAGATGGTCATTGTATCTAAATAACCTTCTTCAGTTTGATTCTTAGGATTATATGTCCATTTATCATCATTGTATGAACCAGTTTCTGTTCCAACGTATTTAGCGTCAATTTTTGAAGCTAAACGTAAATGATCAATAAAATAATCTTTATTTTTCTTTACTAATTCTTTATTGGAATGAACTGGATTAAAATAAGCACCAAGCATCGCAACATTAATATTGCGTTTAACTAATTCTTCATGTACTGGTTTTAATGTTTCTTCATTAAAGATAATAGGATTACCATTTTCATCTACAAAAGCCTTTTTAAAGACTAATTGTACATTGTCAAATCCTAGATTTTTACATCTATCTAAGACATCAGGAACTAATCCTTTACCTACATCGTGAAGACGAATACCAATTTTCATATTATAAAGTTACTCCATCTTTGAAAATTGCAATTTCTTGGAATTCATTAATTTCATTCTTAGTTTTTGTTTCACCATTAATGACACTAATTAAATAATTCTTAAATTGTTCAAAGACTTCATCTTTTGATTTACCATCAACAATTTGTCCAGCATTGAAATCAATCCAGTTAGATTTCTTATTCGCTAATGCGGAATTAGTTGCAATCTTAACTGTTGGGACAAATGTTCCAAATGGTGTACCTCTACCAGTTGTGAATAAAATTAATTGTGCACCAGCAGAAGCAATATTTGTACAAGCAACCATATCGTTACCTGGACCATTTAATAAATTTAAGCCTACTTGAGATACAATTTGTCCTACGTATAAGACATCTTGAACTTTAGTTAAGCCAGATTTTTGAACACAACCTAAAGATTTATCTTCTAAAGTTGTGATACCTCCAGCTTTGTTACCTGGAGATGGGTTTTCATAACATACTTGATTATGAGCGGTGTAATATGCTTTAAAGCCATTGATTAAATGAACAATCTTTTCAAATGTTTCTTCATCTTTAGCTCTCTTCATTAATACTTGTTCAGCACCAAACATTTCTGGTACTTCACTTAAAATTGTAGATCCTCCGTTAACTACCATATAATCAGACATCATACCGACTAATGGGTTTGCAGTAATTCCAGAGAATCCATCAGATCCGCCGCATTTTAAACCAATAGTAACTGCGCTTAAAGGCATTTCTACTCTTTGGTCTTTAATCATTTTTTCATATAATTCTAAACACATTTTTGTGCCAGTTTCGACTTCGTCTTCAACATCTTGGCTTCTTAAGAATACAACTCTATCTGGGTCATAATCTTTTAATGTGTCTTTGAATGATTGTAATTGGTTATTTTCACAACCTAATGCAAGAACTAAAACGCCACCTGCATTTGGATGTAAACAAATTGAATGTAATAATTCAACAGTATTTTGATGATCATCACCAATTTGAGAACAACCATATGGATGTTTACAAACAATAACGCCATCAATTTTACTTGCATCAATTTGGCTTAAAACTTCTTTTTTAATTGATTCAGCTTGTGAATTAACACAACCTACTAAAGGAACAATAAATAAAGAATTTCTAATACCATAACGATTGAATTTACGTTTAAATAGTTTTACCTTAACGTCTTCTTTTTTAGCTTCTGGAGTAGAAAATGAAGGTGTATAAGTATATTCGAGTTCACCACTTAAATTTGTTTCAATATTATGTGAATGAACGTGTTCACCTTTTTTAATATCTCTAGTTGCATGTCCAATAGGATAACCATATTTAATAAGGTTTTCGCCTTTTTTAATATCAACTAAAGCAAATTTGTGAGCGCAAGTGATGTCATCTAATAATGTGACATCTCCTGCAACTTCACCTTTTTTCAAATCTTTTAAAGCAACTGCGACATTATCGGTAGAATTAATCTTTAAAAAATTTGCCATTTTATTCTCCTAAGAATTTAACTAATGCTTTCTTCATTCCTAATTCTTCAATATCTTTGTAGTAACCAGTTACAACTTTTGTCATATCTGCAACTTTATTTAAGTCTTCACCCCACATAGATACTTGGCTTAATACATCAGAAACTAATGCTTCAGCAGATAATCCTTTTTCAAATAATGCTTTGAAGTATTCTAAGTATGCTGGATCATCTTTTAATGCAATTGCATCATCTCCACGTTTGCCAGCATAGAATTTAATTAATGCTGCAAGAGAGAACATTGCATGACTTGGAAGTTTTCCATTGATTCTTAAATAATCTTTAACTGTTGGAAGAACTCTTGCTTTATATTTAGAAATTGAGTTTAAAGCAATAGACATTAATTCGTGTCTTACGAATGGGTTTAAATATCTTTCAAATACTGAATTTGCAAAGCTAACCATTTGATCGTGTGGTAATTCAATTGTTGGAACTACTTCGTCAAATACGAATTCATTTGCGAATTTACCAACATATTTATCTTCGATTGATTCTCTAACTGTATCAATACCGTATAAATATGAAACTGGAACCATACATGTATGGCAACCATTTAAGATTTTAACTTTTCTTTGTTTGTATGGTTTGATTGATTCAGCATAAATAACATTTAATCCTGCTTTATCGCATGGGAAGATCTTTTCAATATGTGGTTCTTTTGCTAAAACCCATAAGTGGAAGATTTCACCTTTAACGATAGATGAATCAATATAACCTAATTCTTTTGTAATTTCTTCAATTTCATCTCTTGGATAACCTGGAACAATTCTATCAACTAATGTTGATGTGAAATGACATGATTTTTCAACCCATGAAATGAATGCTTGGTCATAGCCTTTAACTTTTGCTAAAGCAAGAACACATCTTCTTAATTCATCACCATTGTTATCAATTAATTCGCAGCAAATAAAGCTTAAACCTTTGTCAGCAGCGCCTTTGAAGTGGTCATATCTTGCTTTTAACATTGCAGTAACTTTACCTGGGAAAGTTCTTGGAGTTTTTGTAAAGTCAATATCAGTTTCATCTAATGTGATACCAGCTTCTGTTGTATTAGAAATAACTACTTCTAATGTTTCATTGCAAGCATAATCAATTAATTTTTCATATTGTGTATAAGGATTGATGAAATCATCTAATACATCAATAACTTCATGTGTTCTAACTGTTTTGCCATTGTCAATACCTTGTAAATATAAAGTATATAAGCCATCTTGAGCTTCTAATTCTTTAACTCTACCAAATTCAAGTGGTTGAACAACAACAACGTGTCCATTATATGCGCCTGAATCATTCATTTTTTGAATAATCCAATCGACGAATGCTCTTAAGAAGTTACCTTCTCCGAATTGCATTACTTTAATAGGTGCAGTCTTTTTAGCGACTACTTTACTAGATAAATTTTCCATTTTATTTTTTACTCCCTTAAAAATTAATCTTCGTTAATAATATTTTCTGTTTCTTTATTAAAGAAAAGAATGTGTTCGTGTCTTACATCAAAATAGAATTCTTTATTGACTTCATATTTTGTGAAAGGTGTAGTTCTTACAACTACGCTATTTTTTCCAATGTAACCATAAATGTTCATTGTATCACCTAACATTTCAGAAACTTCAACAATCATTTTTTCTTCCATGATGTCTGGTGTATCTTTTGTAGGTTCAACGTTACAACATTCTGGTCTAAAGCCCATAACTACTTTTTCTAATTTTGCAGCATTTGCTAAAATTTTTGGATTGTAGTTCTTTAAGTCAAATTTAGTACCATCTTCCGCAGTAAAAATGTGTCCTGATACAGAACCTGTAATAAAGTTCATTTGAGGATCACCAATGAATCCTGCAACGAAAAGATTTTGTGGTTTGAAATAAAGATCATGTGGTGTACCAATTTGTTGGATATAACCATCTTTCATAACAACAATTCTATCAGCCATAGTCATAGCTTCGATTTGGTCGTGAGTAACATAAATTGTTGTTGCGCCTACTCTTTTATGAATTCTTCTAATTTCAGAACGCATGTTAACTCTTTGAATAGCGTCAAGGTTAGATAAAGGTTCGTCCATTAAGAAGACATCTGCGTGTCTGATTAAAGCTCTACCTAAAGCAACTCTTTGTTGTTGTCCACCAGATAATGCTTTTGGTTTTCTTGCTAAATAAGTTTGGATACCTAAGATTTCTGAAACTTCTTTAACTCTAACTTCGATTTCATCTTCATCGAAACCAGCAATTCTTAAGCCGAAAGCTAAGTTATCATAAACTGTCATTGTTGGATAAAGAGCGTAACTTTGGAAAACCATTGAAATACCACGTTCATTTGGTTTTAAAGAGTTAACTACTTTACCATTAATTTCGAATGTACCACCAGAAATTGTTTCAAGACCAGCGATCATACGTAATGTTGTAGACTTTCCACATCCGGAAGGTCCAACCATGATAATGAATTCATTATCTTGGATTTCTAAGTTAAAATCGTGAACAGCATGGAAACCATTGTCGTAGATTTTATTTAGGTTAGTCATTTTTAAGTGTGCCATTATTAAAACTCCTTTGCGATATTATTATATTCTATAATAGAAAATTATGCATTGTGCCCCATGCACAAACATATTTTTACTATCAAAGATTAATATTTCTTTCTTGATTATCTTATTATATAAGATATAAAATAAAATTGTTTTCGGAGGTAAGAATAATATATGGCAAAAAAAGTCGATGAAAAACAAAGAAGAAAAATTCTTACTTCTTCCTTATGGGCTGTCGTATTTTCTATTACCGCGCCTTTATTTTTATATAATTTTATTAATTCAGTTTATTCGTTACTAGACGCAATTATGTTGGCTTATGTTAGTCCTGTTGCTTCTAGTGCAGGAGCTACTTTAGCCCAAGTTAAAAACTTAATTTCTTCTCTCGCTTCTGGTCTCGCGGCAGGAGGAGCGATTATCGTATCTCGTCATTATGGTGCAGGTGAACTTGATGAAGCAAAAAAGAATGCGAATGTCATGTTCACTATGAACCTTATTATTATAGGAATAATATTAGGAATTATGCTTCCTCTTGCTATACCAATTATGCAAATATGTGGATGTAATGAAGATATTATTCAAGTATCAAGTAATTATTTTAGATTACAATTAGTCGAACAAGTATTAATCGCGGTTAACTCTATTTTTATCGCTTTAGAAAAATCCAAAGGTAATACAAGAATTATTTTAATTGGTAATTTAATAATGATGGCAATTAAGATCGCATTAAACGCAATTCTAGTTTATGGATTAAAAGTCGATGACATGACTTATATCGAACTTGCAAGTATTGTTTCTCAATTATTTATGACGGCTCTAGGGTGTTATTATCTATTTAGAAAATCTAATGTCTTTAGAATTGAATTTAAATTATTATCATTAAAATGGGCATATGTTAAAAAAATATTAGTTATCTCTTTTCCTTTATTCTTAGGTAAGTTTGTTATTTCCTTAGGTAAAGTAGGAGTTAATGCAATGTGTAAAGTTTATGGTTCATTAACTGTTGGTGCATTAGGTGTTTCAAATAATATCTCAGGTTTAATCACTAACCCTGGCAATGCATTTGAAGATTCTGAATCAAGTATTGTTTCTCAAAATATCGGTAATGGCAATATGAAGAGATGCTTAAAAACATTCTTTATTAGCTGTGTCATGTTATTTACTTGGTCATTAATTGGTTTCTTAGTTGTAAGAGTATTCTTCTTAGATGAAATCGTTGGATTATTCGCGAATACTGATCCGGATTATGCTTCTCAAATTGTTGAATACCAAGAAATGATTAAAGGTATATTCTATTATGATTGTTTATCTATTCCTGCTTTAGCGATTGTCGCAGTAGTATTAGGTTTCTTATATGGATATGGTCAAACATTCCTCGCAACAATTAATAATTTATTAAGAATCGCAACTAGAATTGGTACTTTATGGTTCTTACAAACATTTACAGACCTTGGTAGCGAATCCGCGGGTATTTCCATGGGTATATCAAATGTTTCTATCGCGATACTCTCATTAATTATGTTTGCGATATTTATGATTAAAACTAAAAAGAAAGGATATAAAGGTATGCACTTTAGTGATGAAGAACCAGAAATGCATGAAATTAATGGCATTTTAGTAAGAAAAAAAGAAAAGATATTTTTAAAAGATCAAAAATCAACTTGTAAAGATGCTTATTTAGAAATCAATAACTTATTTGAAAATAAGCCATGTATCTTAATTATCCCAGGTGGAGGATATTCTCATTTATCTACTAGAGAATCTAAACCAGTTTCTAACAAGTTTATTTCTTTAGGTTACAATACCGCGATATTATCTTATTCACTTGGTCCAAAATATTCTTATCCAGTACAAAAAGATGAAGTTAATACTGCATTAATTTATCTATCAACTAAATTTAAAGATTTATTTATTATGGGATTCTCTGCAGGAGGTCATCTTGCCGGTATCGGAGGAACAGATGTCAATTCTTCTTTATTAAAAGGTATGATACTTTGTTATCCTGTTATCAATTTTGAAAAAGAAACTCATATCGGTACTAGAGATAATTTCTTAGGTAAATATAACTTAGATTCTGAATATCAACATAATTTCTCTATTGATAATAGAGTTACAGAAAATACTCCTCCAACTTATATTTGGACTACTTTAGAAGATCAAACAGTTCCACCTTCAAATACAACTAGAATGGAAGAAGCTTTAAGTAAAAACAATGTTTATCATGAAATGAAATTATATCCTCATGGTAGACATGGTCTAGCTCTCGGTGATGAAACTGCGATTAAAGATGGTGATACATCTTATGTTATTCCTGAAGTTCAAGATTGGCCTAATAATGTCGATGCATTTATAAAGAAGGTCTTAGAAAATGTTTAAAAAAAGAGATATGACACAAGGAAAGATATATTCTTCCTTATTCTTGTTTGCCTTACCTTTAGTTATTGGCAATATCTTCCAATTAACTTATAACGTATCAGATTCCATTGTTCTAGGATGGTTTAGTTCTAATCCTATCTCTTCTCAAGCTGCCGTAGGTATCGCAAACCCTATTATGAATATCTTTATTGCTTTAATATCAGGTTTATGTGTAGGTGCAGCGATTCATACTAGTGAACTATACGGGCAAAAAGATCAAGAAAAATTAAAAAAACAAATAACTACCATGTTTATCTCTGGTGGTATCTTAGTTTTAATTATTACAGTATTATTTATTCTATTATTAAAACCTATTATTCATATTTCTAACGTTACTGATGAAGTATTAATTAATCAAGCATATCAATACTTGCTTATCATAGGTATTGGTTATTGTTTCACTTTTTTATATAACGCTTATGCTTCTGTATTAAGAAGTATTGGTGATTCAATGGCGAGTTTAATCTTCTTAGTATTATCTTGCATATTGAATGTTGGATTAAATATCTTATTTGTTTTAGGCTTTAATTTAGATGTATTAGGTGTAGCTTTATCAACAACTATATCACAAATTTTATGTGCAATCGCGATTGTTATATATGGCAAAATTAAATATAAAGAAATATTAGTATTTAAAAGAAATGAATATAAAGTTGATTTTTCATTATTAAAAACAACCGCGAGTTATGCATTTGCTTCTTGCTTACAACAAATTGTTTTATGGGTTGGTAAATATTTAATTTCCACTCAAATAAATAAATGTGATGTAACAATTATTGATGCATTCTCTTCTGCATCTAAGATTGATGATTTTGTCTTCTCTCCTGCACAAAACTTCGGTCATGCAACTGCGATATTTATCGCTCAAAATAGAGGCGCAGGTAATATCAAAAGAGCTAAACAAGGCCATCTTGCAGGAACAAGCATGAATTTAATCTATGGTGTATTTATTTCTCTATTTGTTTTCTTTTTAAGAGAGCCTTTATTAAATCTATTCTTATCCAATGATGAAACAATCGCTCAAGCTAAAAGTATAGTTGTCGATAATGGTACTTCTTATTTAAGGGTTATGTCATTTTTATATCTATGCCCTTGTATAACAAATTCCATCCAATCTTATTTTAGAGGTTTAGGAAAGTTAAATATTGTCTTTTTATCAACACTTGTTCAAATTATCGCAAGAGTCAGTTTTGTATTTATTTTAATTAACTTATCTACTTATCCATTAGATCAAGTCGCTTGGGCAACTGGCATAGGATGGGCATTTATGATAAGTTTTGAATTACCATTCTTAATTTATTATTACAAGACAAATAAAGGAATGATTGTTAAAAATTAGTCATCAAAAAAGCACCTCATATTGAAGTGCTTTTTTATTTGAAATTCAAACTTAGATTCTTACTTTAATAACTAATTTTGTGATTTCTTCATCATCAATTTTCATACTTGGAAGATGAACATCAGTTGGTGTGAATAATGTGAAGTTTTCATTATCCATAATGACTTTATGTCTTAAAGGTACATCATATTTGATAACATCTTTTTCTGGATTGTATGGAGTATGAATGTGTTCTTCACATTCTGGTTTTAAATAATCGAAATATGCAATTTCTCTACCATGTAAAACAATTTGCATATCTAAATGGTTTCTGTGTTCTTCTGGGAAAGCTTGACCTTCTTCTTTTCCAAAATATACTAATTTTGTAATTGTAATATCTTTTTCTTCATTGACAATTGTTTTACCTACTGGTAAAGCTTCTAAGTCATGTGATAATAAATAATCAATAACTTCTGAAAGACCTTCGTGTAAGCCTTTATAATCTTTTAATGTTGATAATAATCCGTTTAACATATATTTTATTTTCCTTCCTTTACTTCTTCATATGCCGCTCTTATTTTTTCAGCGATAATTTCACATTCATCATTGTCGATATCATGTTTATGTGGATTCATTAAGAATATTCCACCCCATTCAAAATCATCTTTATATTTAGGGCATAAGTGATAATGTAAATGACCTAATGTATCACCATATGCACCATAATTAATTCTATCTGGGTTATAAACCTTCTTAATGCATTTTGCAGCATCGGATACATCTTTCATAAATGCATCTCTTTCTTTATCGCTTAAATCAGTAATTTCTGCGATATGGTCATTTCTATAAGCAACAATTAATCTACCAGGATGAGATTGTTCTTTAAAAACAATAACAATAGATGTATCTGTTTTATATGCAATATAACCGAATTCTGCAAGTTTTGGTCCTCTTGAGCAATAAGGACATGTTTCAATTTTCATTTTTAATATTTTCTCCTATTTATCTTTGAACTGCGGCGTTACCTCTTGTTTTAATAAAGTCTTCAACTTCTTGAACGCCTAAAGTAGAAACATCACCGAATAATGTATGTTTTAAAATTGAAGTAGCTAAGCCAAATTGTAATGCGTAATGAGGATCATCAAAGTTATTGATTAAACCATGGATTACACCACTTGCGAAAGCATCCCCACCGCCGATACGATCATAGACACTAAATCTAATTGGTCCATCAGTTTTAATTGTTCCATCTTTGCAAACGCAGTATGAAGTTAATTCATTATCCGCGGCAGTATGAACAATTCTTTCTGTTGAGAAGACATATTTAATCTTTGTCTTAGACATAATTAATTTAGAAATTTCAATCTTCTTTTCGATATTATCTTCTGGAACTACATCTAAATTGTATTCAAGAATATTATGGATATCGAAATAATTACCAAATAAGACATCAACATATGGAATAACCTTTTTAAAATGAGGTTTAGATTCTTCAACTGTCCATAATTTAGAACGATAGTTAAAGTCAAAACTTACTGTAACTCCATATTTTTGACATGCTTCTAAACATTTAAATGCAACTTCTCTTACCTTTGGTCCTAAAGCCAATGTAATTCCGGATAAATGGAACCATGTTGCATCTTTAAAGATTGCTTCATAATCTAAATCATCTTTTAAGATTCTAGTAACAGATGAGTGTTTTCTATTATAAACAACTTTACTAGGACGGCCTCCAAAGCCTGTTTCAACGAAATACATACCAATATTTGAAGATCCACGTGCGATATAACTTGTATCAACACCATGACCTTTTAAATGCTTAATCGCAGCGTCACCTAATTGGTTGTTAGGTAACTTAGTTAAAAAGCTTGTGTTATGACCTAAATGAGATAAAGATACTAAAACGTTAGCTTCTCCACCTCCGTAATTTGCGACATAACTTCTTGCTTGTGAGATAGTTGTATAGTCTGGTGGAGTTAATCTAAGCATAATTTCTCCAAATGCGACTATTTTTTCTTTTCTTTTTTCCATAATTACTCCTGTTCTTTGATATAATTACTTGTATACATGAATATATTTTACCATATAATTATAAGTTTGTTTATAGGTAATTTATTTTTTCTTCTTAGTAACTTCATCCCAATAGCCTTTAGTTTGTTGTTCTAATTTATTATCTCCATATTCATAATATATTTTTGTTTTAATATCACTTGGTAGATATTGTTGGTAAATATAATGATTAGGATAATCATGAGGATAGACATAAGTTGTTCCATGTCCTAGGTTTTTACTTCCCTCATAATGAGCGTCTTTTAAATGCATAGGTATATCATTACCTAAACCATTTTTAACATCTTCCATCGCCTTATCTATTGCGTTTATCACTGAATTAGATTTAGGGCATGTAGATAAGAATATAACTGCTTCGGCAAGAGGAATGCGAGCTTCTGGAAGTCCTAATTGAAAGGCAGAATCAACTAATGATTTAACAATGACACTTGCTTGGGGATAAGCCAAACCAATATCTTCACTAGCAATAACTAATAATCTTCTACATGGAGAAATTAAATCATCAGCATCAAGCAATTTAGCTAAATAAAATATTCCTGCATTTGGATCACTACCCCTGATTGATTTTTGAAAGCATGATAATAAATCATAATGTGCATCTCCATCTCTATCATATTTTGATCCTTGGAAGGAAGAAATGGAATTAACCGCGCCAAGAGTAAGTTTATAAGTATTATTATAATGTGGACATATAGAAAATAATAACTCTACCATATTCATGGCTTTTCTAGCATCTCCACCAGATAATCTAGCAATATATTTTTCTAAACCTGGTTCAATATCTAATTCAACGTTCAATTCTTGTTTTACTAGATTTAATCCTCTTGTAATCGCAGGCATTAAATCATAATAAGAAATAGGTTTAAATTCAAAAACAGTACTACGAGATAATAAAGCATTATAAACATAAAAATAAGGATTTTCTGTTGTAGATGCAATTAAAGTAATATCACCATTTTCAATATATTCTAATAATAATTGTTGTTGCTTTTTTGAAAAATATTGAATTTCATCTAAATATAATAATATTCCGTTTTGAGCGTTCAATGTTCCAATTTGGGATATAACATCTTTAATATCTTGACTACCAGCATTTGTTGCATTTACTTTATATAAAGCCTTATTAGTCATCGATGCAATAATATTCGCGATGGTAGTTTTTCCTGTACCACTTGGTCCATAGAAAATCATATTAGGAATATTTTTTGATTCTATAATCTTTCTTAAAGGACCATTTTGTCCAATTAAATGTTTTTGTCCAACAACTTCATCTAAACTAGTTGGACGTAATTTATCTGCGAGAGGTCTTGCCATATTTATCACCTAAAATATTTTAACATATTTTATACTAAATAAAATAAATAAAAAAATCTTCCTCGCACATAATTGGGGATCAATGCAAGGAAGATCTTTTTGAGAGTAGTTATGAAATACTATCTTCTTATTTATTATTATGAAAGAAGATACAGGTAATTAATTTAACATCCTTTAATTTTCTTTAAAAGACGTGATCTAATATAAGTTGAAATACCAAGTATAGTCACAACTGTTGTAAGAATAATAAATTCCATCATATTGTTTCCTCCTAGTAGTTAGTCATTTCTAACTTACAACTATAGTATAGTTAGTTATATCTAACTTGTCAACTAATATTATGAAATTTTTTAATTATTTTTTAAAAATTTAATTAAAGACTTAATTTCTTTCTTTTCATCTATTAGTAAAGAAGAATAATCTTCACTTGATTTCATGTTCTTTAATTTAAATTTATCATCATCTAATAATATTAAAATTATGTTTTTATTATGGTGTATTAGAATGTATGGTTCAGATTTTTTTAACAAACAAGATTCTTCTACTTCTTCTTTAGAATATATATCATAGCCTTTTTCTTTTCTTAATAATGGTAATTCTTTTTGTCTTAATACAATATTAGTTGAATTAATGATCATTTCTTTATTTGTTGTATCATCAAATACATATATAACTACTTGTTTTTTACCATTACCAAAATCTAGACTACCTCCAATACGAGTAAGTGACGTAGAAGAGATTGTACCTTTTAAAACGCTGGTAACTTGTAATCTAGAAACTTTAATATTTAATTTTTGTTTAAATTCATTCTTCTTAGAATGTTTATATCTAATTTCATAAGTGATATCTTGATCATTTTGTAAAAATAATTTAGTTACTCTTTTATAGTTAATTTCATATAATAAGTTAATTAAATAAAGTATTCCTAAGCTTAAAATAAATAATCCTAAACATATCCATGAATTAGTATTATTTATTCCTTCATGAGTACGAATAGAAGAAACAAGCATAAATAAAAATAGCATTGAGATAATAATGCCTACAATAAAAATAACATTAACAACAGTAATTCTAATTTTTAAATTTTTAAATTTCTTTTCTTCCATATCTTTCACCTTATTAATTTTACAAAATGAAATGTAAATATACAATAAAAAAGTCCTCCACAAGGGAGGACTATAAGGTTGAATTTAAATTAAATTAGCACTTTTCTGCGAAGTATTTAATTGTTCTGACCATTTGTGATGTATATGAATTTTCGTTATCATACCATGAAACAACTTGGACTTGGAATAAACCGTCGCCGATTTTTGAAACCATTGTTTGAGTTGCATCGAATAATGAACCGAATCTCATACCAATAACGTCACTTGAAACGATTTGGTCTTCGTTATAACCGAATGATGCTGATTGAGCAGCTTTCATTGCAGCATTGATGCCTTCTTTTGTTACATCTGCACCTTTAACAACTGCAGTTAAGATTGTTGTAGAACCTGTTGGAACTGGTACACGTTGTGCTGAACCAATTAATTTACCATTTAATTCTGGGATAACTAAACCGATTGCTTTTGCAGCACCTGTTGAGTTAGGAACAATGTTAGCAGCACCTGCTCTTGCTCTTCTTAAATCGCCTTTTCTGTGTGGGCCATCAAGAATCATTTGGTCACCTGTATAAGCGTGGATTGTGCTCATGATACCTGATTGGATTGGAGCATAATCATTTAATGCTTTAGCCATTGGAGCTAAGCAGTTAGTTGTACATGAAGCTGCTGAGATAACTTGATCATCTTTTGTTAATGTTTTTTCGTTAACACCGAAGACAATTGTCTTTAAATCAGAACCTGCTGGAGCTGAGATAACAACTTTTTTAGCACCTGCTTGGATATGTGCCATTGATTTTTCTTTTGAGCAGTAGAAACCTGTACATTCTAATACTACATCAACACCGATTTTACCCCATGGTAAGTCTTGTGCTTTTGGCATAGCGTAGATTGTGATTTCTTTTCCATCAACTGTGATAGAACCTGGAGTAACAACTGTTTTACCATCTTCAGCAAAAACTGGTTCTTTTGATGAAACTGTGTGTTTGTTTTCTCCGATATGACCTGCATAACCACCTTGTGCTGTATCATATTTTAATAAGTTAGCTAACATGCTTGGGCTAGTTAAATCGTTAATAGCTACGACTTCGTAACCTTCTGCACCAAACATTTGTCTGAATGCTAAACGACCAATACGGCCAAATCCGTTAATTGCGACTTTTACTGACATAAATTAACAACCTCCTATAATTTATTGTTTTGTTTTGTCAACATAATCATTTTACTACATCTCAAATGTAATTAGTAATATTTTATTGATATTTTTTAATTTTTTATTTATTAGTTGATTTAATCATGAGTTCACACATCTTATTAGAAAATGAAACTGGATCTTGAAGTGGCATACCTTCAATCAACATTGCTTGGTCTAATAATAGATCTGCGTAGTTAGATAATTCATCTTTATTTGTTTCATATAATGACTTTAATGAATTAAAGATTGGGTGATGAGGATTGATTTCAAGAATCTTTTCTGCCTTTACTTCTCCATTACCTTTATTTTGAGCGAGAACTTTTTCCATTTCAAATGATAAACCTTCACCTGAAACTAGACATACTGGTGAATCAACTAAACGTTTTGAAACGATAACATCTTTAACCTTACCATCTAATGAATCTTTTAATGCAGAGATAAAGTCTTTGTTATCTTCAACAACTTTTTCAATGTCTTTCTTTTCATCATCAGATAATAAATCAACGTTTTCACTAGAGATATTCGCGAATTCTTTATCTTGGTATTTAGCTAAAATTTGAATACAGAATTCATCAATATCTTCATCGAGTAATAAAACATCATATCCTTTTTGTTTTAGTTTTTCCATTTGAGGAATATCTTTCTTACTTGAAGAAACATAATATATCTTGCTTTGACCTTCTTTCATTAAAGAAACATAATCTTTTAATGAAATATGATCATCACCAATAGTATGTTTAAATACTAATAAATCTTGTAATAATTCATTTTTAGAACCATATGATTCATAAATACCATATTTGATAAATGTACCATAATTCTTCCAGAAATTTAAATAACGTTCCATATCGCTATCTTTGATAGAAGATAATTCTTTAATAACTTTATTTTCAATATTTGTAGATATCTTCTTTAGAATTGCGTTTTGTTGAAGAATTTCTCTTGAAATATTTAAGCTTAAATCACTTGAATCAACTAAGCCTTTAACAAATCTTAAATAATCTGGAACTAAGTCTTTACACTTATCCATGATGAAGACGCCTTTAGTATATAAAGATAATCCTTTTTCATAATCTCTTGCATATAGGTTATAAGGAACTTCACCTGGGATGAATAATAATGCATCGTAGGAAATATTACCTTCTACTTTGACATTAATAGATGTAAATGGATTAGAAAAATCATTAAATTTTTCTTTATAGAAGTTATTTAAATCTTCTTCTGATACATCTTTTTTAGGTTTCTTCCAAAGTGGAACCATTGAATTTAATGTTTCTAATACAGTTTCTTCTTTTGGATTTTCACCCTTTTCATCATATTCAGTTTTTGTAACATACATTTGAATAGGATATCTTACATAATCAGAATATTTCTTAACTAATGCTTCAATACGATATTGTTTTAAATATTCATCATAGTTTTCATCTTCTTTATTTTCTCTTAAATATAAAGTAATAGTTGAACCGCAATCTTTTTTATCGCATTCATCAATGGTATATTCATCTTCACCTGTTGAAGTAAAGATATATCCTTTTTCTGAATATGGAGATTTAGTTTCAACAACTACCTTACTTGCGACCATAAATGCTGAATAGAAACCAACACCAAATTGACCAATAATATCAACTTCTGAAGCATTTCCATCATCTTTTTCTTTCATCTTTTTGATGAATTCAGAACTACCAGAACTTGCAATTGTACCTAAGTTATTGTTAAGTTCATCATGTGTCATACCAATACCGTTATCGGATATTGAAATTGTTCTTGCTTTTTCATCAACTTGTAAGAAAATTCTATAATCATTTCTTTTTTCTAACTTATCATCTGTTAAAGATAAATAATGATATTTATCAATTGCATCTGAAGCATTAGAAATTAATTCTCTTAAGAATATTTCTTTGTTTGTATAAATTGAATTGATCATTAAATCTAATAATCTTTTTGATTCTGTTTTAAATTTATTTACTTCCGCCATATAATAGCCTCCTGGCACTCTTTTTATCCAAGTGCTAACTAATATTATAGAAATGTTTTTAGCAATGTCAATACTTGAGTGCTAAAAATATTTTATTTTTTTCATAATAAAAAGACGACTTACGCCGCCTTATTTATCTTTGTTATTTTGATTATCTTCTTTAGGTGGGAAACTAAATTTAAAATTAACATATTTACCTGTGAAGTCTGCGATAAGAATCGCGCTATAAGGGTTGGATGTTTTTTTAGAAATCAAATCATCAAATTGAATTTGTCCTTTAGTAAAAATAGTTTTTGCCATAGTTTTAGTTAATGGCTTACCAATAGATTCAAATAACTTATTATTCTTATATAAAGATAATGCACATCCTGAATTGCAACAACGATAAGAGAATTCTCCATCTTGAATAATATTGCCGCATCGAGGACATTTACATAATTGTTTTGATTTTTCTACTTCAAAGATTCTTGGAGGTCTACCTACTTGGAAAGAACTTTCCTTCGCGAGTTTAAATACTTCATCGATTTCATTTTCCGCGAGTTTAATTGAATCATCGATTGTTATTTCACCACGATAAACTTTTTTTAAAGATTTACCTAATTCAGCAGTTTTTTCTTTAGGCATCATAATATTTAATTGAGATAATGTTTCAACATAATATTTTCCCATTGGTTCTAGTTTATAAACATTATCTTTTAATGATATATAGTTTTGTTTTGTCGCATTTTCAATAATGCCAGATCTAGTAGCTTCAGTTCCAAGTTCAATACCATCAAACATCGCTTTTAATTCTTCTAGTTCTTCTTTTTCTCCTTCATCTTCTTCTTTAGAAGATATTTCTTTTAAGTTATCTTTAAATGGATTTTTTAAGAAATTATTCAAAGTATCAACTGTATATCTTTTTGGAGGAGTTGATTCTTTTTCTTGAGGAGCGAAATTAATATTAACTAAATCACCTATTTGTAAATTAGGTAATGTCTTATCTTTCTTTTCTCTATCTTCAAATTTAGTCCAACCTTTTTGCAATACAATATCCCCGGTTAATTTAAATACTTCGACATTATCTCCTAAAGTAATTTCCATAATAGAACGAGAGATGACAAAATCCTCATTAGAAAATACTGCGAAGAAACGATGACAAATCGTTTGATAAACATTAAATTCATCAATAGATAAATCCTTTTTATTAGGTATTTTATAAGTTGGAGTAATCGCTGAGTGAGATTCAATTTTTGAATCATCAAAGATTTGTTTTGAATCTTTAAATCTAATATCTACATTTAGATTTTTGAAATTATTAATGATTTCTCTAAATTTATTTTTTTCATTTTCTGCGAGATATTGAGAAGGCGTACGAGGATAAGAAACATAGCCTTTTTCGTATAAATCTTGTACTATTTTTAAAGATTTATCCAAAGACATTTTATATTTTTTACCTAAGTCACCTTGCAACTTAGATAAAGAATATAATTTTCCAGGAGGTATCGTCTTTTTTTCACATGTAAGATTAGTTACTTTTGCTTGTAATGCATTATATTCTGAAGCCTTAGATTTTGCTTTATCTAATTCATTATTTTCAAATTCTAATTTTGAAGTTAATTCAACTACTTCATCATTAGTTTTTTCTTTTGAAGTTAATACATAATATTTTCTTGGTACAAAGTTAATAATAGCCATCTCACGATTGTAAATAGCTTCAACAATAGGTGCGATAACTCTGCCCACTCTTAAAAGAGTATGCGATTTAATCGTCGCAAAACGTGTTAAATTAATACCATAAAGCCAATCAATATAAGTTCTTGCCAATCCTTCATTCGCTAAAGAATCATATTTAGAATCATCTTTCATTTCGCTTAATTCTTGCTTAATAGTTTTTGGAGTTTGATCAGGCATCCATAATCTTTTAATAGGCACTTGTTTTTTTAATGCGTATTTTAAAATAATACGGACAATAATTTCCCCTTCACGATCACTATCACCAGCGTTAATAACCATTTCACAATCATCGCGATTGATTAATTCTCTTATTACTTTAAATTGTTTTATTATTCCATCATCTCTAGTTAAACCAAATTTAAATTCTTCTGGGTAGAAAGGTAATTCATCGATATTCCATTGATATTTTTGATTCATATCATAATCTTGTTTATACATTTCTACATCATATAATTTAAATAGATGTCCATAAGCAAAAGTAACGGCATATTCATCGTTACTAAAATAGCCGTTACTACGTTTCATATTTTTGTCGATTGCATCAACAATGTTTTTCGCTAGAGAAGGTTTTTCTGCGATAATTACTTTCATACTATAATTTAGAAATAGCTAAAGAAATTCTATCTTTAATCTTCTTATCTTTTAAGATTCTTAATACATAATAGATATTTGGTGATTGTTTGCTACCTGTTAAAGCAATTCTTACCATTTCTGCAACATCGCCAACTTGACCTAAATAAATATCTTTATTTGCTTTATAAATTTTGTTATTTTCTGCGAATTTATGTCTTGCACCTAATTCTTTTAATCCTCCGAACCATTCTTGTTCAGATTTAGAATAATCTAATGTATCAACGAAATCTTGTAAGACTTCTTTAATAACATTTTTATCCATATTAGGATTCCAAGGTAATTCTTGATTCATTGTTTCTAAATAATATTCATCATAGAAGAATTTAATTTTATTTAAGATATCAGAATAAATTTCATAGTCTTTTCTTGGATTTTCTTTATCTTTTTCAATAGACATAATTTGAGTGAAATAATCTTCATCTCTAATGATTAAATTATATAATTCTTTATTGTATTCATTAGCCCATACTTTAACTACTTCAGTCATTTTTTCACCTGAATAAGTACCTAATAATTCTTTAGAGAAATATTTAACTTTATCTAAATCAAATAATGCTCCATCAAGTGACATCTTATCAAAACTAAATTTGAAATCATCTAATGTCTTATCTTTATTTTCAATTTGCCATTCTTCATAGTTAGAATTTGCAATTGTAAATAAATATTGTTTAAATGCGTATACTGGGAAACCATCTTGTAAGAAGAATGAACATGCTGCTTCATTATCTTTACGTTTTGATAATTTTCTTCTTACTCCGTTATCTTTCTTCATAATAACAGGTAAATGAGCGTATTGAGGAGCTTCCCAACCCATTGTATTAAATAAATCTAAATGAATTGGTAAACTTGGTAACCATTCTTCACCACGAGTAACAATAGTAGTTCTCATAAAGTGATCATCGACTAAATGAGCGAAGTGATATGTTGGTAAACCATCTGATTTTAAAATAACGATATCTTGATCATTTTCAGATAATTCTAAGTCTCCACGAACTAAATCATGTACTTTAATCTTATTTT
>CAVFKD010000002.1:0-75296 GCA_963623095.1 bacterium
ACGGCGTGGACTACTAGGGTATCTAATCCTATTTGCTACCCACGCTTTCGTGACTCAGTGTCAGTATCGGTCTAGTGAATCGCCTTCGCCACTGGTGTTCTTCCATATATCTACGCATTTTACCGCTACACATGGAGTTCCATTCACCTCTCCCGCACTCTAGTTGCCCAGTTTCCAAAGCGAACAATGGTTAAGCCACTGTATTTGACTTCAGACTTAAGCAACCACCTACTCACTCTTTACGCCCAATAATTCCGGATAACGCTTGGAACCTACGTATTACCGCGGCTGCTGGCACGTAGTTAGCCGTTCCTTTCTCATAAGGTACAGTCAAGTAAATATCATTTCCTATATCTACCTTTCGTCCCTTATAACAGAATTTTACGACCCATAGGGCCTTCATCATTCACGCGGCGTTGCTCGGTCAGGGTTGCCCCCATTGCCGAAAACTCCCTACTGCTGCCTCCCGTAGGAGTATGGACCGTGTCTCAGTTCCATTGTGGCCGATCACCCTCTCAGGCCGGCTACGCATCTTCGCCTTGGTGGGCCGTTACCTCACCAACTAGCTAATGCGCCGCATTCTCATCCCATAGTGTTCCAAACGGAACTTTCAAATGTGGATCATGCGATCCTCATTCATATCCGGTATTAGCAAACCTTTCGGTATGGTATCCCAGTCTTTGGGGCAGATTGAATACGTGTTACTCACCCGTTCGCCGCTAGGTTCCGAAGAACCTCGCTCGACTTGCATGTATTAGGCACGCCGCCAGCGTTCATCCTGAGCCAGGATCAAACTCTCAAAAAGTTTATATACTAGCTTAAAATTATTTCTGGTTTTATTGTGAAAAAAATTGACGTTGTTGTTTGTTTATTTCTGCTTAGTTTTCAAAGATCAGATCAAGCATTTTTGGTCTCCCAAATTTCGCTTGCTTGTTAATAATACTACTATCATATATTAGTGTCAACAAAAATTTTCACTTTTTGATAATAATTTTATTAAATTTATTTTTGCAGTCACTAAATGTGACAACTGCTATATTAAAACACATCAAAAAGAGTTAATCAACAAAAATTTTTAAAATAATAAAAGAAAAAGAACCCTTATTCAGAGTTCTCTTATATCCTTATATTATATATAAATATAATTATTTTCTTTCTCTAGCAAATAAAGCAACTAATCTAACAAAGATGAATACGAAGTCTGTATATAGTTGTAATGCCATATAGATTGCCATACCACCATTTAAGTTACCAGATTGAGCAATTCTTTTTGTTGTATTAACATCAAATGCTGTAATCGCAAGCATTGCCGCTAAGCCAATATAAGAAATAACATAATAGATTGTTGCGTTATTCATAAAGAAATTAATAAGTGATAATACTAATATTCCCCATAATGCACCAACACCAAACATGCCTAGACCCATTGTTGATTTTTTAGTAATTAAACCATATAATGCCATGATTCCAAATACTGAAGCTGTTGCTAAGAATAAATAGCCTAAAGATGAAAGTTCATATACTAGCATGAATGATGATAATAAAATACCCATACACACTGTATAGAGCCAATAAGTTACTTGGCCACCTTTTCCACTTCTCAATACTAAGAATTGAGAAACAAAAATTAAAATAATAGATGCTACTGACGCTACCATAGTTAATGCTAAATATGCGTCAACAGATAATGATCTAGAAACTAATAAGAAATATGTTCCAATTGATACACCTGCAGTTACAAGTAATCCTAAAAACATATATAAGAATACTTTTGCAATAGATGATTTAGTTGAATCTATATCACTAGTACTAGATGGATTTGTATAAGAATAATCGTTCATTGATAATCCCTCCTTACTTACATTTATAATATTACAATATTTCGGTTAATAAAGAGTAAAAAAAGCTAGAAGATTTCTCTTCTAGCCATAATTTCATTATTTTACAAGGTTATGGAGCATTGCTTCGTAAGAATCAATCTTTAATGAAGCACCACCAACTAATGCACCATCAACATCAGCTTCTGATAAATAAGCTTGGATGTTTTCTGGTTTAACAGATCCACCATATAAGATTAATGTATCATCTGCTACATCACCATACATTGAACGAATGATATCTCTAATGAATTTGCAAATATCTTCCGCAATTTCTTTAGATGCGTTTTTACCTGTACCAATAGACCAAATAGGTTCATAAGCAACAACTACATGAGCTAAATCTTCTTTATTTAAATTAGCAAGACCAACTCTAATTTGTTCTTCAACAACCTTTTTAGTTTCGCCATTGTCAAATTGTGCAAGTGTTTCACCACAGCAATAGACTGGTACCATTTTATTTTCAACTAACTTAACAATTTTCTTGTTACATTTTTCGTTAGTTTCATTGTCATAAGTTCTTCTTTCTGAATGACCAATAATGCACCAATCAATTCCTAATTCTTTTAACATAGGAATAGCTACTTCACCAGTAAATGCACCATGATCTTCAAAATGGCAGTTTTGAGCAGCGACAATTAATCCTTTAGAATTAGATTTAACTGCATCAAGTCCTAAATATGTAGGAGCAACACCAATTAAAACATTGTGTGCTTCTGCAAATTTAACTAATTCTTCTGTCTTTGAAGCAAATTCTTTTGCTTCAGCGACAGTTTTATTCATTTTCCAGTTACCAAGTAATAACTTTTTTCTCATATGGATTAGTCTCCAATTACATCAATTCCAGGTAAGTGGCCATCATTTTCAATCATTTCAAGAGATGCACCGCCGCCAGTTGAAACATGTGAGAATTCATCTTTGAATCCAAATTGTTTACAAGCTGCTGCAGAGTCACCACCACCGATAACTGTGAATGCTTTGCCTTTTAATTCAGCGCAAGCTTTACAAACTGCAATTGTACCTGCTTGGTATGCTTCTTTTTCGAAAACACCCATAGGGCCATTCCAGAATACTGTCTTTGCTTTAGCGATTTCGCTTGTATATAATTCAATTGTCTTAGGGCCAATGTCTAAGCCTTCGAAACCTTCTGGAATATTTCTTGATTCAACAATCTTAACTTCTGTTGGATTTTCGAAATCATTAGCGCACTTTGTATCAATAGGAAGTAAAATCTTACCTGATTCATACATCTTTTTAGCGTATTCTAATTGATCTGCTTCAAATGGTGAAGTACCAATGTTTCCACCTAAAGCTTTGATGAATGTATAAGCCATTGCACCACCGATAATGATCTTATCGCATTTTGCGAGTAATGAGTTAATAACTTTGATCTTATCTGAAACTTTGAAACCACCTAAGATTGCTAAGTATGGTCTATCTTCACATTTAACAACTTTGCTTAAAGAAACAACTTCTTTTTCAACTAAGAAACCAAGTGCAACTTGTTTTCCTTCTGCTTTTAAGATTTCTGGTACACCATATGTTGAAGCGTGTGCTCTATGTGCTGAACCGAAAGCATCCATAACGAATGCATCGCATAATGATGCCCATTCTTTTGAAAGTTCTGGATCACATTTTTCTTCGCCTTTTTCATAACGTGTATTTTGGACTAATAAGATTTGTCCATTTTCTAAACCTTTAACTGCTTTAGCGAGTTCTTCACCTCTAGTAGCTTCACAGAATGATACTTTTGTTTCTGGTAATAATTCTTGTAATCTAGTAGATACAGGTTTTAAATTATTTTTCTTCTTTTGTTCTTCAACTACTTCTGGAGCTTCTTTATGTTTAATTTTGCCTAAGTGAGACATTAAAACAATTTTAGCGCCTTTGCCAATAAGTTCTTTGATAGTTGGTAAAGCTGAAACAATACGATTGTCATCAGAGATAACGCCATTCTTGAATGGAACGTTGAAATCACAACGGACTAAGACAACTTTGCCTGTTACATTTAAATCTTTTACATTTTTCATAAAAATATTTCTCTCCTTTTTTACGAACAAGTTTATTATATAGGAATTAAAAAACAATAAAAACATTTTTTGATAAATTATTATCGAAAAATAGTTAATAATTGGTAAGCAGTTACCATATTTATTTATATAAATATGAAAAGTAAGTACTAAAGTTTAGTATATAATATTGTAACGAAAAATAAAAAAACTATCAAAGTAATGATAGTTTATGAATTAATTGATGATAATGTTTCAATAACATCGCTTGGTGAATAATCAATGATTCCTTGTAATAAAGTAGCCATATCTACATCTAAAGCAATAGATATTTTATTTAAAATCATTAAAGTAGGATTTCTTCTTCCTCTTTCTAAATCAGAAATATAATTTTTATTAATTTCTGCTTCATACGCTAATGTTAATTGAGACATCTTTTTTTGTTTTCTTAAGAAAGTAATTCTCTTTCCTAATTGTTCATAGATGTTCATTTATTTACTCTCCAATCTTGAAGCTAAATCATGAATGTCATTAAAAATTCGATTGACACTAGATTTAGATAATTTAATTTGATAGTCGCTTTTTAATATTTCAACAATTTGTGATAAAGGTATATCAACATTTTCTTTTCTAATAGAAGCAACCGCTCTTTCTTTTTCTTTTAGTGTATATAGTCCAACATGTTGTTCAATCACTTGAATATCATGTAATTGTGCATTAGCTTTTTCTAATGTCTTTTTATAATTTGCATTAAAACAAATTTGGTATCTATTATCAGAATTGATAAAATCTTTTTCAATTCTAATATTTTCAAATTCAAGCATCGAATTAGATGCACCAACTAAAGCTAAAAAATTAGAAATTTGATCTGCCTTTTTGACATAGACCATGTATTTTTTTCTTCTTTGAATAATTTTTGCGTCAACATTACGATCATTTCTAAATTTATTTAATAACTTAACTACAAATTTAGCGTCGCTTTCTTTTTCAACAACCATTTGAAGGTGATAGTTTCCTCCACTTGGTGAATTAACGCTTCCGGAAGCAAGAAATACACCAGTTAAAAAGTTTCTAACTCTATTTCCTTCTTCACCTTTAATTGTTGCTTTTGGAGTTAGATATACTCCATCTTTATATATTTCTAAATCTTCTAGTATTTTATAGAAATTAGTATTTGTTTTAATTTTATATACAACACACTTATCTAGTTTCATCTTACGAGAATTAAAGAATTTAGGATTTGCGTCAAATATTTTTACAAGGCCTTGGTATATTAATTTTGCAATCTTAGAATTTTCTGTTTGAAGTGATATTTCTTGATTGTCAAAATCAAATTCACCATTAGTTCTAATAAATCCTGAAAGTAAAGATTTAAGACTATCATAAGTATAATCATTTAAACAAATTTCATCTTTGACATATTGAGTAAAAGATTCTCTTTTCATAGTCCACCTCCTTAAGACAAGTGGCTTTATTATACTAATATGAGTGTAGTATAGCAAGAAGAAATTTTACTTTTTTATTTATAAAATAAAGAGTTGTCATTTATTTTTTTACATTTCAAATACATATCAAAATAAAATGTATTTCAAATGTAAATATTTAAGCAAAAGAAAAACTCAGGTTCCCCTGAGTTAACTATCTTTTTAAATATGAAGAAGCAGATATACCTGCATTTGCTCCATCGCCTACCGCGGTTGCTACTTGTCTTAAAGATTTTTTAATACAATCTCCACAGGCAAATAAACCTGGAATAGAAGTCTCCATTTCACTATTTACTATGATATATCCTTTTTCATCAAAGATATTTAATCCTTCTAAGAAAGAATTATTAGCTTTAGCCCCTACATAAGTAAATACTGCTTTTAAAGATAAAGATTTAATTTCCTTAGTTTCTACATTTTGAATAACTAATTCACTAACAGCTTTATCACCTTTAATTTCTAATGGAATATATGGAGTTAATATTTCAATATTTGGATTTTCTTTAACTTTATTAACAACTTCTTCATCACCTCTAAATTCATTACGGCGATGAATTAAATAAACTTTATTTGTTAATGAAGATAAATATAAGCTTTCTTCTAATGCAGAATTACCTCCTCCAATGATTGCCATTGGACTACCTTTAAAGAAATTACCATCACATACTGCACAAGTAGAAACCCCATGTGCGAAGAATTCTTTTTCTCCTGGAATATTTAATTTTGAATCAAGAGTTCCACTCGCGATAATTACTGCATCAAATTCATATTCACCTTTTGAAGTTGTTACTTTAAAAACATCGTTTTCTTTTTTAACATTCTTCACTTCTTCATAATGAATCTTAATACCATTGACATTTAATTGATTAACAAATTCATTCGCGAGATCAAATCCATTGATAGATTTAAATCCAGGATAATTATCAATTTTATAAGTAAGAGGAACTTTTCCTCCAGGCATTGATTTTTCTACTAAGTAAGGTTCAACACCACTTCTTTTTAAATAGATAGATGCAGTTATTCCACTTGGACCTGCGCCGATAATTAAACATCTTTTCATTATTGTTCATCATCCTTATTAGATTCTTCTTTATTTGAAGAAGTTTCATAAACTGGTTTATTAAATTTTTGTCCTTGTGACCATAAACCCATCTTGTCTTCACATATCATATAGATTAAATCCATAATCCAATATAATAAGCCAAATGGAATCGCGAATAATGCTGCAGTAAAATTATCTTTTGAGAAACGATAAATAATCGCATTTAACCATCCTGTTACAGGAATTGCAGTTAAGATAATTCTAGTAGTTCTACTTAAGCTATCAAATTTAGGTGCATAAGCAAGAAGTAAAGTAGTAAAATCTTTATTCTTTTTCTTTAAATAATAATGGTTAAAATAAATACCTGCGATAACTAATACACCTAATACTATAAATAATATTGCGATAAACTTACTTGTTGAGAATCCTGAATTATTTGGAGACATAATATAATCAGAATTTCTTAATGGTTCAAGAATCATTCTAACTGTACCATACCAAATAAAATAAGCACCTGCAACTACACCTGGTTTCATATATTTTCTTAATGCTTTATCTAATACAAAGACAATAATTAAAAAGCCAATGATATTTAAACTACCTTCAATTAAGAATAAAGGTAAAGCAATAGTTGATCCATCGCTAGAGCAAGAAGATACAGTCATTTGGTCAATAAACCATTGACCTAACCATCTCCATGGTCCTGCATCAACGCATCCTCCATAAACTTCTTGGTTGAAGAAATTTCCCCATCTACCAATTGCTTGAGCGACTAATATTGTAGGAACACATGAATCAACTATATCTAATATCTTCATGTTTTTTCTTCTCTTTTTTAAGAAGATAATTCCTGCGGTAACTCCAAATAGAACTCCACCTTGAATTGCAAGTCCGCTGATACCTTGGAAATGTCCATTATATACGCCTAAACAAGCAAGCAATGTAGTCCAGAAATTACCTGTATTAAATTCATGGAATTGCCATACGCAATACCAAATTCTCGCACCAATTAATCCCATTGGGAAAGCAACTAAGAATAGATTTTCAATATCATGAGGATTATATCCTCTTTGTTTAACTCTCCATTCAGATAGTATTAACGCTAATAAAGCACCAATAAGAATAAAAGTTGCATAGAATGTTACTTGGAAACTACCAAAGCCATAAGTCTTTGGTAAAGCTAATATATTATTCATTAATTGCTCCTTTTCTTTAATAATTCATTTAATCTTTCTTCAAAGATATAGGTTGAATCGTAACCACGTTTTTTAAGTTTATAGTTAGTAACTGCAGTTTCAATAATATCACCAACTGCACGAGCTCCAGAAACTGGGATAGTAATCTCTGGAACCTTTTGTCCTAATATATCAACATATTTTTGATTAGTACCTAAACGTTCCATTTCTTGTTGAGCATCTAAAGTAACTAATTTAATAACTAAATCAACTTCTTTTGAGTCGATGACAGAATTAATACCAAACATCTTAGAAACATCAATAATACCAATACCTCTAACTTCAATCATGTTAGTTAATAATTCAGGTGCACGACCAATTAATTTATTTCTAACTAAAGAAATATCAACTCGATCATCTGAAATTAAATGATGGTTCTTTTTTAATAATTCCAAAGCTGTTTCTGATTTACCAATGCCAGATTCACCAGTGATAATAACACCAGTTGAATAAATATCAACTAATGTACCATGGATTGATGTAGAAGGCGCAAGTTCTTCTGATAAATAAGTAATCATATCAATACTTAAATCATTAGATTTACGATTAGATCTAAACATTGGGAAATTAATCTCATTCGCTATTTTTAAAATTCTTGGATCTACTTCATTATCCGCGGTAATAACACATCCTGGGCAATCATCAACAAATAAGAATTCAAATGCTTTTTTAATTTTAGCATCTGACATTGTTTTAATATATAAAGTCTCTTTATTACCAATAAAGATAATTCTTTTTGAACGAGGGGAATCAAAGAAACCTGCAAGTTCAAGACCTGGACGATTTATATTAATTTCAGTAACTTCTCTTTTCATTGAGTTAAAATCACCATTGAGCCATACTAGTCCAAAGTGATTTGCAACATCTTGAATTGTAACAGTTTTCTTTTTCATACTTACCCTACTTTCTTTTATTCATTCTTTCTAAATCTCTTTTTAAGATTTTCTTTAAATATTGGCCTGTATAAGAAGTTTCAACTTCCGCAACTTCTTCTGGTGTTCCTTTAGCGATTACTTGACCACCTTTTTCTCCACCTTCATAGCCCATATCTATTATATAGTCCGCACATTTAATTACATCTAAATTATGTTCAATAATTAATACTGAATTACCTGTGGAAACTAATGTATATAATACATTTAATAATTTCTTTACATCATCGATATGTAAACCAGTAGTTGGTTCATCAAGGATGTATAAAGTAGAACCTGTTGATTTACGTTGTAATTCATATGCAAGTTTTACTCTTTGTGCTTCTCCACCACTTAATGTAGTAGATGATTGTCCTAGTTTAACATATCCTAAACCAACATCAACTAAAGTTTTTACTTTACGATAAATAGATGGGATATTTTCAAAGAAAGACATCGCTTCTTCACCAGTCATATCTAATACATCTGCGATTGATTTACCTTTATAAGTTATATTCAATGTATCTTGATTATAACGTTTACCATTACATTCATCACATGTGACATAAACATCAGGCATGAAGTTCATAGAAATTCTTTTCACTCCATCACCTTCACATTTTTCACATCTTCCACCTTTAACATTAAAGGAGAATCTTGATTTATCATATCCTTTACTTCTTGCATCAATTGTACTTGCGAATAAATCTCTTATATCATCAAATACACCAATGTATGTAGCAGGATTACTTCTTGGGCTTCTACCAATAGGTTCTTGAGAAACATTAATAACTTTATCAATGTTTTCAATACCGCTAATAGATTTTACTTTACCTGGTTTTACTTTAGTTTTATTTAATTTAACTTGTAATGTTTTATATAAAGTTTCATTGATTAAAGATGATTTACCACTTCCAGATACACCTGTTACACATACAAACATACCAAGAGGAATCTCAACATCGACATTCTTTAAGTTATTAACTTCGGCGCCTTTAATTTTAATAAATTTCTTATTGCCCTTACCACGATAAAGATTATAAGGAATAAATTCATCACCTTTTAAGTATCTACCAGTTATAGAAGAAGGATTATTCATTACTTCTTCTGGGCTACCTTGTGCGACTATTTCTCCCCCGTGGACTCCTGCGCCTGGACCAATATCAACTAAATAATCCGCAGCAAGCATTGTATCTTCATCGTGTTCGACAACAATTAAGGTATTACCTAAATCTCTCATCGCTTTTAAAGTAGAAATTAACTTATCATTATCTCTTTGATGTAAACCAATACTTGGTTCATCTAAAACATATAAAACACCAGTTAATCTTGAACCAATTTGAGTAGCAAGTCTAATTCTTTGAGCTTCTCCTCCGCTTAAAGTCATTGCCATTCTAGATAATGTTAAATAATCAAGTCCAACATCAACTAAGAAAGAAACACGGTTATATATTTCTTTAATAACTAAATTACCAATATTATTTTGTTCAGGAGTTAAATGTGATGGTAATTCTTTCATAAAGTCACGTAATTTACCTAATGATAAATTACATAATTCAAAAATATTTAAACCATTAATACGAACAGATAATACTTTTTCGTTTAATCTAGCGCCGTTACATTTATTACAAATAGAATCTTCCATGAATGTTTCATAATATCCACGCATAAATTCTGAAGTAGTTGTTAAATACATTCGATCAACTCTATTTTTAACACCTTCAAATCCAATTCTAGATGTTTCATTTCCTGAGCTTGATTTTAATTTCATTTTGATAGGTTCAGGAGAACCAAATAAACATATCTTCTTTTGTGAATTTAATAAATTACGATATGGAATATCACGAGGAATACCATAATAATCACAAGTATAAGCAAATTCTTGCCATTCAAGATTAAGAGTTCCTGCGAAATTCTTATAATAAGAAATAGCGCCTTGGTTAAGAGATAAATTTTCATCTTGAATTAATAAATCAGGATTACATTCTCTTTTAATACCAAGTCCATTACATTCAGGACATGCACCTAAAGGAGCGTTAAAAGAAAATAATCGAGGTTCTAATGGAGGAACGGAGAATCCGCAATACTTGCAAGATTGGTGTTCAGAGAATAATTCTTCTTTATCACCCATCTTAACTAAAACATATCCATCACCAATATCTAAAGCTGTTTCTAAAGATTCAAATAATCTTTCATCACTATCTTCTTTTAAAGCAAGTCGATCAACAACAATATCAATAGTATGTCTTGCATTCTTTTCAAGTGGAGCTAATTCAGAGAATCTAACAATTTCACCTAAATCAATTCTTACTCTTTCAAATCCTCTTTTTTGGAATTTTTCAATTGTATCTTTATGAGTGCCTTTTTCATTGTTAACGATACGGGCAAAGATATATATTCTAGTACCAAGTTCATTCTTTTTAATGATATCAATCATTTGTTTAATGGTAAATTTAACAATTGGTTCATTATGTGTAGGACAATATGCTACACCAACTCTAGAATATAATAATCTTAAATAATCATATATTTCAGTAACAGTACCTACAGTTGATCTAGGGTTATGTGAAGTAGTTTTTTGATCGATTGCGATTGCAGGAGATAATCCTTCAATTGAATCAACATCAGGTTTTTCAGAGTTACCTAAAAATTGTCTAGCATAACTAGATAATGATTCAATATATCTTCTTTGTCCTTCAGCGAAAATAGTATCAAACGCTAAAGTTGATTTACCACTTCCAGATACTCCAGTAAAAACAACTAATTTATCTTTAGGAATGGTTAAATCAATATTCTTTAAATTATTTTCTCTTGCACCTTTAACTATAATTTGATCCTTAGCCATAATTAATTCTCTTTTCCGTATTTATCGATTCTTTCTTCATCACATACTTTTATCGCATTATCTAAATATTTATAACCTGTTTTTTTATCAATGAATTCACCAGCAATATAATAAGCAATTACGATAATAAAAATAATCCAACTAGGATGCCATAAAGATTTAAACATACCTAAGCATGAATAAATAAAAGCTCCTAATGCAGCCATATTAAATTTAACTACTTGTCTTTTATAAATTACTTCCACTAAAGAAGTAGCGACAGGTACTAAAATAAAAAGCATCCAAAAATGAGCGAACCCATAAGAATTTTCATTTAAAACAAATCCTAAGATTAAATAGGCAACTAAACTAACACCTAAAGCAATTAATCCAACAAGTAGCATTAAATCTCTACATTCAGTAATATTCTTAGTTACTTCTTTTTTAGAAAATTGATAATAGGATGATTTATTTTTAATTAATATTTCATCATCTACAACAGATATATCTTTCTTTTTAAAATCATGAATAGAAGAAACTTCTCCTTCATAGATAGGACTTTTAATTTTATTCATATTTATCACCACAAAAATAATAACACAACCAAGAAAAAAAGCCCACAATATAATTATTGTGAGCTTAAAATAAATATTATTTTTAAATCAATTAAATTAATTAAGCTACATCATCTGCAACTAAATAAATTGTGATTGAATATAATGAATTGTTATAATTTGATTCATTTGCAAGTAAAGCTGTTTGAGAATTAAATTTCCATGAAGCAACTTTAGATTTATTATTAGAAGTTGAATCTTCCTTAGTATATGAAACTTTATTATTTGCATCAATTTCATCACCAGTATAGCCAGTTAAGTTATAATAGCTATAGTGATCAACAACTACTTTATATACTTTATATCCAGTAGGAGCAGTAATTAAGATTTTACCACCTTCACTATTTTTGTTATTTACTGCAAATTCTTTTTTGCTTTCTTGTAATTGGCATCCTGTCAATGCGACTGTTGCATTAACTTTATTTTCTCCAAAAGCACATTCAACGTTAAATGCACCTACAGTACCAGTAGTTCCAGTTAAACCAGCAGCCTTCATATCAGTATAATCTAATGCTTTAGATGCATATGTATCAAATATTTGTTCTGTATTAATTGTTAAAGTTAAAGTATCAGTAGCTTCACCTTTTTTAATTGTAACAGTAACAGTATTACTACCTTCACCAGTTTTGACAGGAGTAATAGTTAATTTTGTACCTTCTACTTTTGCTGTTGTACCTGATGTAAGGGCGACTTCTACTGTTGCATTACCGATCTTATAATCAGCGAAATCAATAGTAGTTGCTTTATTATAAGTTTTTGTTAATGATGAACCGAAATCAGCGCTAATCTTATCTTTGATAACACTGACATATGTAGCATCAGTAATTGCATCACCATTAAGTGAAATAACACCTGGATTACTTTCGATACCATAGAATGTATAAATACCATTATAAACAGTTGTTACACCTGTATAATCAAATGTTCTACCAGCAGCTTTCGCTAATGAATAATTATCAATAAATGTAGAATAATTGCTTAAATATGATGTTTTATTGAAAATATAATATTCAGTTGTTCCACCATCAACTGTGAAATAATAATAACCATTTTCAGTATCAACTTTTGTAGGTGTACAATTCTTTAATGTAACATATCTGTTTTGATATTTTGAACCAAGTGTTTCATCATTAATTGAGTTTGCAGCTGCTGCTTTGAAATCTGCAGTTGCATCAGTTGGAGTTACTGTTGCGCCAGAAGAAACGACTGCATATGATCCACCGGATTTAAATTCTTCTTGTTTAGAATAGTCACTTCTTGTACCTGTATAGATAATTGTATCGCCAACTTTAGCTTTTGCACCATTTTTTGCTCTATAACCATAATAACCATGTTCAGCACTTTCGAAAACGATAGAGCCTTCACTCTTATTAACCGCAGTAACAACACCTTTAATGTTAATTGGAGTTTTACTATCACTTGCGAGTTTTTTCCAAGCGTCATAATCACCAAGAACTAAAACATCTACTTTAACGTTAATTCCTTCATGTTTTGTAACTTCGTTAAATTTCTTAGTTGTACCATTTAGTGTAAATGTAGGAACAAGTTTTGCAACAATTTGTTCTTTTACTTTACCATCGTAATAACCTGTAACGACAGTTTTTGATTTTGCATCTTTATCAACAATTTTTAAGACATCTTTAGTTCCAGAAGTTTGTTCAATTGTCCAAGAAACGTTAACATCATAATTGCCGATTGCGACTGATGTAACAACATCGAAATCACCTGAAATAGATGTGTCATCTTTTGATTTATATAATGCCCAAACATAGTCTGCAGCATCAGTGATAGCTTGTAATGTTGTTTCTTCGGAAGTTTTTTCACTAACAGGAGCTGTTGAACTTGAAGTAGTTCCAGCACATGCAGCTGCACCAAAAGTGAAAATAAATGCAGAAGATAATACTAATAATTTTTTTAATTTCATTTTAACTTTTCCCCTTTTTTATTAATTTTTAAATGTGAAATTTTTGTAAGATACGACTCTTAATTGGTAACTGCCATCATAAGAATCAACAATGCCTGTAGCGTCAAATGTCTTGTTAACAAATGCATCTTCAGTTACTGTTTGACCATTGTTTTTTAAAACCCCAGTTCTAATTGTAAATGTTTTGCCACTAGAATCAGTACATGTAAGAGATAAAGCGCCTGCAGATGTTCCATCTTTTGTTGTGTAAGCTCTTGTACAAGTTACATTTTTCATTGTTGCGTATGAACTTGTAATAGCTGCCATATATGAAACATCGTTATAAGTTTCACTTGCACTAGTATTTGATAAATCATCACCAGTAAGTGTAATAGGACTATATGAACAATTTTCTTCAACTAAACGAGTATTCTTTTCATATTCAGGATCCATTGCCATATATGATAAGCCAGAAACTTGATATGTACCTGCAGTTTCGTATTTTTGGAATGTACCACAGAATGATAACTTATTCCCAAGAACTACCATACTTGTGCCTTTAAATGAATATCCTAAGTATACTGTCATACCCCAAGAAGTTGCACTTTCTTCATCATAATCTTGTACATAAATTGTTTCAGCATCAATTGTTGTTATGATACCTTCGAAACGAACTGTTTTACCAAGATAATCAGCTTCTGAGTCTTCTTTTAAAGATGTTCTTAATTCTTTAATAGTTACGCTTAAGAAATCACCATAATAGAAGTTCTTATCTCTATACATATAATTTAAATTATTAGATGAATCGATTGTAACGTATTGGTTTTCACCAGTTTCAGTTTCTCTATAAATATTGAAATAACCAGTCTTAGTAGAATCTTTAGCGACTTTAAATGCTTCAGCTTTTTCTATATCAGTAGTTACATCACCTGCGTTATTATTTAATTCACCAGTATAGAAATAAACTTTTCCATCAATTTCCATACCTAAGTTATAAGTATAATTATCACTATAATGATCAGTAATATCTGCTTGTGCAGTTACTTTTTCACCTTTGTAATAAAGATTGACTTTATTAATTTCATCAGTAGTATCTGCTTTTGTATAAGAGATAATTGATGAACTATTATAGTTACCTAAAACATTATTTTTGGAATCAACTAATTGTTTTGAAGAAATTCTCCAGTTGTCTGCAGCTTTAGAGAAAACATATAATTCATGTTCATTAGCTTGAGAATATGCTTTTTGCATGACATCTGCATAACAAGTTGATCCAATTGATTTAGCATTAGCTAAACCTGATTGTAATAACTCTAAATTTAGATTCTTATATTCAGTAGCGCCTTTAGCTTTGTACCAAACAAAGCATAAGAATCTAGAACCTGTGGAATCTACATTCCAGTTGCTATCATTTGATTCAACAATGACAGATTCACAATTTGATAATCTTTCTTTGTTAAATAAAGAAGCTGTTTTACCCCATTCTTGGATTTGACCTGTAGATTCTGGAGTATCAATACCTAAATATCTAACTTTTAAAATTCCATCTTCATAAGTGGAACTTGTTGAAGGGAATTCAGACTTTTTATCACTAGAAATAGTGAAATGGGAAGTATCACCATCAATTAAAGATTTAATTTGTGATGATGATAATTCCATATATTTTCTACCTGAATTAGCATCAAATTTTAATTGTGATGCATAATCAATAAATTCAGATAGTTCTTTTTCTGCGTATGCAGTTGTTTTCTTGCCGTTATCTCCGCAGGAAACTACGGATGTTGCGCCAAGAATAACAAGTAAAGAAGTTAAACTTACTGTTAATAATTTTTTAATCTTCATAGTTTATCTTCCTTTCTATTAATAGCTTTCGCATTTTGCTAATGCATCTGCGAATGCTGTGTTAATATCGGATTTACCTTGTAATACTGCAGTAACTAAGTTACCAACTTCAGTACGTGCATTAGTAGATCCTGGGAATGCTGCATTAGTAAATGCTGCATCCATATTGTCAGAACAAATCTTAATAGCTTTAGCTTGAAGATCTGCTCCACTATTTAAGAATTTTTTGTATGTTTCATTTTCATATACAGAATTAATGACAGGTTGATAACCAGAAGTCATTGAGAATTGTGCTTGGAATTGAACATTAGTTGTAAAATATTTTACAAATAACCAAGAAGCCATAACTTTTTGAGGATCTTTATTATTGAAAATACATACATCTGGTCCTTGTTGAATAACTTTTTTGTTATTCGCATCATGTTGAGGGATTGTAGCAATCTCACAAGTAAAATCATTTGAGTTTTGATATGAAGCACCTGCAGATGAACCTATACACATAAAGCATCTTTTACTATCAGTACTTGTAAATAATCCTGATGTGTATGAACCATAAAGATCTTTTGTAGTAATCCAGCCATTTTCATACCAAACTTTAATTTTTTCCATGAAAGCTTTAGCTTGTTCGTTATTGAATAAATAATTGTTATTCGCACCAGATTGAGTATATGGAATACCTAATTGTTCACACCATGTGATAAATAAGTTACTACCTGAATCATATCCAAGTGGAATTGAATCAGGATATTCCTTTTTTAATTTTTCACATACATATTCCATTGATGTTGTATCATTATCACTTGTTTTATACCAATGAGTAGGGACGCTAAGTCCTAATTTATCAAATACAGTTTTATTATAATACATTACTTCAGAAGATTTAGAGAATGGTAAGCAATACATCTTACCATCTCCAAATGTTTTTCCTTCATCATAGAACGCTGTAACAAAATCTTTATATTCTGTTTTTGAAAATCCATATGTATCATCATCAATTAAGTTGTCTAAACAAATAACTGATTTTGAAGTGTTATAAGTAGCGACATGGTCTGGATAGCAATAAGTAACATTAACTTCTGATTTTCCAGAAGCGATTTCTGTACTCATTTGGTCTCTAACATCATCATAACCACCGATAAATTGTGTTTCAACATGAATATTTGGATATATTTCATTGAATTTATCTAAATATCTATTAAATACATCTTGTAAACTTTGGCCCATTGTTGAATAGAATTTAATGGTGACTTCATTATCTTCATTAAATCCTTCTGTTGGAACTACAAAGTTTGGATCGAATGTTGAAGATCCGCAAGAAGAAAATGCACCTAACATTGATACACAAAATAAGCCTGCAGATATCAATTTTAATTTCTTATTTTTCATAAATTACCTTTCTAGATATTAAATAGAAGCATTACATTTGTCAATTGCATCTTTAAATGCTGTATTTATATCTGATTTTCCTTGGAATACTTGAGTTAATAAGTTGCCAACTTGAGAACGTGCTTCTGATGAACCAATGAATGCTGGTGAAGTATAATAATAATCAGATTGGTCTAAACATAATTTAGCAGCTTGAGCTGTAACTCTTTCTTTTAAATCTGAAGCTGTATTATCAGCTTTTGCTAAATGTGCTTTATATGTTTCATTGTCATTAACTGATTTAATTACTGGAACATAACCAGATTGAATTCCCCATTCAGCTTGGAATTGTACGTTAGTTGTGAAATATTTCATAAATAACCATGAAGCAATAATCTTTTGATCATCACCATGATTTAAGATTGTTAATGATGGTCCTTGTGAAATAACTTTTTTATTTTTTTCATCTGCTTGTGGAATAGCAGCTACTTTAACATCAAATGGATATGCATCTTCAACTTTTGAAGGAACTTGATATGAAGCACCTGCAGAAGAACCAATACACATAAAGCAACGTGTTGTAGTTGTTGATGTGAATAAGCCTGATGTATAAGAACCATATAATTCTTGTGTAGTTGCATAACCTGTATCAATGAACTTTGTTTTAATATCTTCAACAAACTTTCTGTTTGTTTCGTTATTAAATAAGAAATGATCACTACCAGTTGCGGATGTATATGGTGAGCCTAATTGTTCACACATTGTAATAAACCAGTTAGAAGATGAGTCATAGCCTAAAGGTTTTGAATCTGGATATTTTGCTTTTAATGCTTTACATACATATTCTAATGATGTTTTATCATCATCAACATTTGTTGTAGTTGCAAACCAGTGAGTAGGAACTGATAAATGTTCTTCTTCGAATACAGTTGCATTGTAATACATGATTTCTGTAGATTTTGAGAATGGTAAAGTATACATTAAACCATCACCGAATGATTTACCTTCGTTATAGAAAGAAGTAACATAGTCATTCTTTTGTGCTCTAGTTAAACCTAAAGTTTCACCATTTTCTAATGTATCTGCTTCTGAGTCATCATAAATTAAGTTATCTAATGTAACAACTGATTTTGTTTTGTTGTATAAAGCAACATGGTCAGGATAGCAATATGCAATATCTGGTCCACCACGTGAAGATAATTCAGTTGTGATTTTATCTCTGACATCATCATATCCACCGTCTGCAGTATGTTCTACATGAATATTTGGATATTTTTCTTGGAATTTTTCGATATATGTATCGAATGTTGCTTTTAAAGCTGTACCTTGTGTTGAATAGAATTTGATTGTTACATCTTTTGTTTCATCAAATCCACCTTCAGGAATTTGCCATGCAGCTTCGTATGTGTTTTTTTCTCCACCTTCATCAGTAGAAGAAGTAGATCCGCCGCAAGCAACTGTTGATGCTGTTAATAATAACGCTGCACCAATGACTAATAATTTGTTTGTTTTCATTTTTTTCTTTCCCCTTTTTAATTTTTTAAAATTTGAATAAAAACTTAACCCTTAATACCACTACGTGATACGCCTTTCATAATGTACTTACGTAAACAAATAAATACAATGAATAATGGAATAGATACTAAGACAACTGCAGCCATTTGAGCTGGGTAGTCGACCTTAGTGTTTGTTGCATCGGTATAGAAACCGGCACCTCTAAGACCATTAGTAATTAATTTATGTGTATCGTCAGAAGTGACTAATCGAGGCCAAATGTAGGAGTTCCAAGCACCCATCATCTTTAAAATCGTAATTGAGATTAAAGATGGCATTGCAAGTGGAACCATAACTTTAATTAAATATTCGAAGTCTGATTTACCATCAACTTTTGCTGCAAGATATAATTCATTAGGAATTTGCTTGAAGTTTTGTCTTAATAAATAGATATAGAATACCGAGACTAAGAATGGAACAATTAAAGCTGCGAATGTATTCTTCCAGTTTAAGATATTAACAACTGTAGAATAGTTAGTAATTGTAAATAATTCACCAGGAATCATCATTGTTGCAAGTAAGAATGCAAACATTGAATCTCTTCCTTTGAATTCAAGTCTAGCGAATGCAAATGCAGATAAGACTGTAATAACTAATGATAATAATGTAGAAACAATACCTACATATACTGTATTTAAGAATAATGTTCCTAAATTTGCAGCACTATAAGCGTTTGCGTAGTTTGACCATTTAATTGTTTGAGGCCAGAATGAAGGATTTGACCATTCATATTCTTCCCAAGTTTTAAGTGATGAAATAATCATCCAATAGAATGGGAATATAACGATAACCGCTAAAGCAATTAAGAATGCATAAGTAACAATATTAACAATTATTTTTGTAATCTTTGCATTACGTTCAACTTTTTTTGCATCATATGTTGCTGCGTTTTTCTTTAAAGCTTCAGCAAGTGAGTTATTTGCGTTTGTTAATGCGCTATATTCGTTATTAGAAGGAGTTTCATTTTCTACTTCAGAAATATTATTTTCTTTTTCTTCCATATATTTCTCCTTCCTAATAATGAACTTTCTTGCTACTGACATATAAGTTAATTGCAGTAACAACTAAGATAATACCAAATAAGATTAATGATGCCGCGGATGCTGTACCATAACTATTAGATGAGATAGCTTTATAAACATAACCAACAATAGTCATTAATGATCCATCACCTGCAGGACCCATGTCTTCACCGAAAACACCAACGATTGATGAATATTCTTTAAATCCACCAATAAAACCTGTAATAACAACATAAGCAATCATTGGAGAAAGTAATGGGACTGTAATTCGCCAGAATACTCTCCATCTTGAAGCACCATCAATTTTTGCTGCTTCATAATATTGTTTACTAACACCTTGTAATCCACCAAGTAAAATTAAGATTTTAAATGGTAATGCGTTCCATACGATGTAAACAACCATAACTGCAATGTTTGCTACGTATGTACTTCCACCTGGATTTGTAATACTTGTACCGGAGTTAATCCAGTTTACTGGGTTACCTCCAAAAAATTGAATAATATTATTAATAATACCCCATGATTGAGCTGTGTAGCCCATTCTAACTCCAGCAGAGTTAGTATAGATATTATAAACTGTTAATGTACCTGAATATGTATCTGCATTAACTTGTGATAAACCAACGATATTAAACATCATTGCGAATACCATACCGATTGCGATTGAGTTTGTAACATAAGGTAAGAAATAAATTGTTTGAAGTACTTTACCTAAACGATTGATTGAATTTAAACAAACTGCAACAAGTAACGCTAAGAAGCAAGATAATGGAACAGTTAGCACACATAGTAAGACTGTATTTTTTAAACATGTTAAGAAATCTTTATACATGATAACTTTAGAGAAGTTTGATACACCGAATGCATATTGTTCTCCACCGATATCACCTAAAGGTTGATAACCTTCTAGGAAAGAAATTCTAACAGTATTGATAATAGGATATACTGTAAATACCGCTAATAGAATTAAAGCAGGTAATAAGTAAATCCAAGCTTTCCAATTTTGTTTTGAATCTACCATAATTTACCCCTTATTTTGTTTCTTCTACTTCTTCATTGCCTACAGTTGCACGAACTTCGTCAGCAGAATAAATTCTTTCTTCTGATTCTTTATTAAATAAGAATACTTTATGTGGTTTTAATGAGAAATGAACATAACCATTTTGATCAGGAGTTACAACTGTTGTTGCATCAATAATACTTCTAACAATTGCAGCTTCACTTGCTGGATGAGTTGAAACGATTGAACTATCTCTACCCATAACTTCAACAGATTTTAATGTTGTCTTTAATGGTCCGTTCTTATCTAAGATAAATCCTTCTGGTCTAATACCGATATAGATTTCTTGATCTGGAGCATCTTTTTCAAAAATTGGAGTATCATCACCATCTAAGTAAACTTTTCCATCTTTTAATACACCTGTAAATACGTTAATTGGAGGTGTACCTAAGAATTTAGCAACGAATAAGTTAACTGGTGAATCATAAACTGTTTGAGGAACATCAACTTGTTGAATGACACCTTTTTTCATAACAACGATTAAGTCTGAAATACTCATAGCTTCTTCTTGGTCGTGAGTAACGAAGACTGTTGTAACATTTGTATCACGTTGAATTCTTCTAATTTCTTCACGAGTTTGAAGTCTTAATCTAGCATCAAGGTTAGATAATGGTTCATCAAGTAATAAGACGTTTGGATTTTTAACAATCGCTCTTGCAATAGCAACACGTTGTTGTTGACCACCTGATAATTCAGAAGGTTTTCTTTCAAGTAAATCATCAATTTGAACAAGTCTTGCTGCTTCAACAACTCTATTCATGATTTCTGATTTTGACATCTTTTGATTTTGTAAAGGGAACATAATGTTTTGCTTTACTGTCATATGTGGATATAAAGCATAGTTTTGGAAAACTAAACCAACACCACGTTTTTCTGGTGGAAGATTTGTTACATCTTCATCACCGAAATAAATGTGACCTGAACTTGGTTTTTGTAAACCACTTAACATATATAATGTTGTTGATTTACCGCAACCAGAAGGACCAAGTAAGCCAATTAATTTGCCATCTGGTATTTCATAGTTGAAATCATTGACAGCGATAACTTCTGAGCCATCTTTCTTTCTACTTGGAAATATTTTTGTTAAATGTTCAATTCTAACTTTCATTTTAACTTCTCCCTATTATTAATTTGCATCTACATCTAATTCGTAGATAACTTTGTAATTTGCAGTTTTTGTAAGAGTGCCACGTGCAGTAACAAATTTACCGACTAAAATTTGTTCAGCATCATCAGCTGCGTTTTTATTAATTACACTTTTGTAAGTACTATCTACATCTGAAGCAAATTTTGTATTATAAACTTCAAATTGTTTATTTACATCAGTTTCGCCTTCAGTTTCGATACGATAGACTAATGTGTAATTACCATTGGTATCTTGAATTTTTTCTACTTTTGTAACTTTACCAACAACATTGTAATATTCTGTTGTTGCTTCCCCGTAATCAAGATTACTCCATATACCTGTGATTTCAGCATCACCTGGATTATATGTTCCCTCTTCTTTTGCATAAGTATCTTCAACTTTTGTAATATTTGTTTGGCCAGTAGGAGTTTCCATTCTTCCATAATAGCCATCCATAATTGAATAACTTACAAATTGACAATTCTTTGTATCTGATACTATTGAATAAAGTAATTCAGGTGTTGTCATTGAATAATTTTCATAAATATTATTCTTTAATTGTTCATAAGCGGATAGTGATGATTTCAATTTGTTGTTACAATCATTAATGTTTGAGTTTGTACCATAATAAACAACTTTGAATTGTTCATTGGAATCATTGAATCCTTCCATTGATATAACTGGCAATTTTTCTTCTCTAGGATCGCCCCATTTATCAACTGTCATAACAGTTTTGATTTCGTAGCTAACCCTTTTAACATCAAGTGATTTAACTTGATATTCTTTGTCCAGTTCGGCATTCACTTTTTTAACTAGTAATGTCTCAAGCTCAGATTCTTTGTTCTTTGCACTGACTTTACTAGGAACACCTTCGCAGACAGCCCAAACAAGGCCGATCAATGCGACACCCCCGATAATTATTGCGCCCAATACTCTTTCTTGCATAATTTCCCCTTTCACCATAATAGCGAAATATATTATTTGCTATTATAATTATAATAATTATAATGAAGTATTTCAATAGACAATTTTCTTTGTCTTTTCTTCTTTAACTGCATCTTTGCATTTTGCTGCGTTTAAATCCTCTATATTCTTAAAATATACTTGGCAATTATTATCAACTGGCTTCATTTTTCCTATGTAGTCTGATAATAATCTTTTATCTTTAGTTAAGAATAACATCAATAAGTTAATAATAGGTACACCTAGAACAAATGCTAATCCTATCAATACAAGTCCTGTTTGATATATTATTAGTAATACCCCCGTATAAGGAATAACTGCATTAACTATTAATTTTCCAAATAAGAATTTAATTGTAACATTCTTAAGTGACACATCTAAGTCATCTTCATTGACATATCCTATACCAAATAAGAATTTACCTAATGTTCTACCATGCTTTAAGCAAAGAGGTAAAATAAATTCAAATACCAATAATGAACTTGCTAGACCTATTGATGTAATAACAATTGGACCTAAATTCATTTTGTAATAATTATCTTTAAATGTTTTATCACTCGTTAAGGCTTTTATTCTTGAATTAGCTTCTTCTTCAGTTAAAGACTTATCTTCTGTACAAATGATATACGTCTTTCCATCATAAGTTATATTGCCTTCATCACTAGGAACATATACACCATAATCAATTTGAGCTTGATATACAGCATTATAGTATTTATCGTAGTTATATATTTTACTAACTAAAAAAGCAATTCCGGACGCCAAAACAATCACCATGATTACATCGATTACCAAAGCGGCAAATCGCTTAACCATTGGAGGTTTTTTTGGAACGTATATGGAATTGTAGTTTACTTTTTCAGTTTTTGTTTGCGAATCCATGATTAATCCTTATTGCTTTCATCTATATTTTCATTATTAGTTATATTTGTTGTATCCCTATCATCAACATTATATCTATAAGCATCGTTATTTGTAAATGTTTCATTATTAGTATTATCATTTTCATTACTTTCTTTTCCATCATCATAAGTAATGACAATATCATCATTAATGTTATCGTTTTTCATTTCAGCATATGAATTGCAAACAACTAATGTACCTGCGATCATATCATGAATAGTTTGACGTTTTGGTGAGAATACCATAATGCCAATTTGAATTAAAATTGTAATACCAAATGTAAAGATACCAAAAGCAATACATAATAACGCAAAGAATACAAATCTAATAAATAATTTAAATTTAGAAGCATTATTACCAGTTTTTGCATCTACTACTCTCATTTGTAAAACACGTTTACCGATAGTTGCCCCATCTTTAAAGATCATTGGGAATAGTAAGAATGTAATTAACGCTGCAGGAATTACACTTATAATATAAATAAGTCTAATATAAGAATTTAATTTTGTAGAATATTCTAAAGTTTTTGTATCATGCGCTAAAAAGTCATCCGCGGCAGTTTGTAAGCATGTTTTAAAATAAGAAGTAATATTAGCTTCTATTGTGCCATCACTATCAGTCGCGTGAGTATAACTTCCATTAGTTGCATCATAAATAAAATATGGTGTTTCTAATTTATTTCCATCACTATCTACATAAACATCAGATTTAACTCTATATAATTCTAAGAATGATGTAGATGTATATTTAGTTTTTAATTCATCTGAATCAGTTAAGTTTTCAGAAGAAACATTTTCATAATAATATTTTAAATTGCTTTCATAATCACTAGCTTGATATGATAAAGTCCCATTTTCAGAATATAAAGTAAATAATTTAGTATTAGTTAATCTAGTATTATATTCATTAAGAACAGTAGTATAATCAGTCGCAGCATTAAAAATAGGTTGTGCAATAAATTGAACTGTTAGAAAGAACAAAGAAATAAAGATAATAAAATCAAGAAGCATAGAACATAATCTTCTAAAGATACTTACTCTTTTTAGATTAACACTTTGTTTCATGTTCGTTTCCTCCGTAGTATAGTGATATAATTATCTCATAGAGATAAATATATTGCAACATGGAAAAAATAAATATTTGGTTAAAATTTACTCATAAAATACATTTAATAGACCTTTATTATAATTTATAAAAGCAAAAGAAAAACCTAGTCACAAGACTAGGCATAATTTCAAGATGGTGCGCCTCCGGAGACTCGAACTCCGGGCCCACTGATTAAGAGTCAGTTGCTCTACCAACTGAGCTAGAGGCGCATTGCTTATGTATAATATAATAATTTAGATAATATTTCAAGAATTTAATAAAAGTTTTTAAATTTTGAAACTAAAAGCAGGTATTAACCTGCTTATTTGTTTTCGTTTAAAACTGATTTAATTTTTTGAATAATAATATCAGTTGCGACATTGTGTTCATAATCATTTGGAATAATAACATCTGCATATCTCTTTGTTGGAGAAACAAATAAATGATGCATAGGTTTTACAGTTGTTAAATATTGATTAATGATATTTTCAAAAGATCTACCTCTTTCAACCATATCTCTTTGAATACGTCTAATAAGTCTTAAATCCATATCGCATTCAACATAAATCTTAATATCCGCGAGATCTCTAATTCTTGCATCTTCTAAAATTAAAATGCCGTCGAGTAATATAACCTTTGCAGGTTCGATTCTTTCAGTCTTAGGGCTTCTATTTTGTACAACAAAGTCATAAATAGGTTTATCAATAGCTTCACCATTTATAAGCATGTTTAAATGTTTTACTAATAAATCATTTTCTAATGCTGAAGGATGATCATAGTTAGTCTTTCTTCTTTCTTCTCTAGAAAGATGTGATTGATCTTTATAATAATCATCATGTTTAATAACTACTACATCTTCATCAACAAATGCATGTTTAATTTCTTCAATAACTGTGGTTTTTCCACTTGCAGATCCACCTGCAACCGCAATAATAATAGGTTTACTCATAAAATAAATCTCCCCGTTAGATATTATATCTATAATCTAAAATAAATACATTAAAAAATTAGAAAAACAAAAAAGAAGGACCAAAGTCCTTCTTAGAATGTTAATTAAATTATTTAACAAAAGAGACAATGCACATAGGAGCGTTATCGCCACGTCTATTTGCAATTTTTAAAACTCTTGTGTAACCGCCATTACGATCTTTGTAAGATGGAGCGATTTCTTCAAATAATTTCTTTAAAGCTGTAACGTGATTTGCTTCATCAGCCCAAACATCACGAATTTTAGCTGCTGCAAGTCTTCTTGAATTTAAGCTACCTTCTTTACCATAAGTAACTAATCTATCAGCATATGCTTTTAAATCACGTGCTGTTGCAGCTGTACAAGTAACACTACCTTTGACAATTAAGTCTGTAGCAAGTGTTCTTAACATTGATTCATATTTGCTTTTAGTATAAGCAGCTTTAGATCTTACGCCGCCTTTACCATGAACATTTTTACGTCCTTGAGTTTTCATGAGTTAACCTCTACCTCCCTATTCGTATTCTCTGAAGCCAAGACCAATTGATTGTAATTTTTCTTTAACTTCTTTGAGTGATTTTTTACCAAGATTTCTGACTTTCATCATATCTTCTTCTGTCTTTTGTGTTAATTCCATAACTGTAGCGATGTTTGCTCTTTTTAAACAGTTTTGTGAACGGACAGATAAATCTAAATCATCGATAGACATATCTTGATATTTATTCTTTGGTTCTTCTTTTGCTTCAGCAAGAACATCTTCAGAAGTTGCGATTTCACTTAAGTTAACGAATAAATCAAAGTGAGCAACTAAGATTTTTGCTGCTAATGCAATAGCGTCATGTGGTAACATGGAACCATTTGTTTGAATGTTAATTGTGAGCTTGTCATAATTGTTATCATGACCTACTCTAGTTTGTTCTACTTCGTAAGAACATTTGATTATTGGAGAATAATTTGAATCAGTTGGAATAACACCGATTGGGAAATCAGCATTTAATTTTTTATTTCCTTCTGATGTAACATAACCTCTGCCATTTCTGACAAAGATTGTCATACAGAGTTTTCCACCTTCTTGAACATGTGCTAAGACTAAGTCTTTGTTGATAATTTCAACGCCTGTTGGGCAGTGGATATCTTCTGCAGTAACTTCTTTAGCTTCGTCGACATATAAAGTTAATTTATATGATTGTTCACTATCATCTGAAATCTTTAAAACTAAGTCTTTAAGAGCTAAAACGATAGATGTAACATCTTCTTCAACGCCTTCTAAAGAGGAGAATTCGTGACGTGCGCCTTCAACTTCAATTGCATAAACACTTGCACCAGGTAATGAAGAAAGAAGAACTCTTCTTAAAGCGTTACCTAATGTTAAACCGAAGCCTCTTTCAAGTGGTTCGATTACAAAGTGACCTTCAAAATTATTTGTATTATAAGTTGCAATTTTAAATTCTGGTTTTTCAAATTTTTTCATAGCGTTCCTCCCGATTATTCAAATTTGATTGTTAGTATATTCACGAACTAACCACGTGGACGCTTTGGTGGGCGGCAACCATTATGAGGGATTGGAGTTGTATCAGTAATGGTTTGAATTTGTAAACCTGCTGCTTGAAGTGATCTTAAAGCTGATTCTCTACCTGGGCCTGGACCTTTGACTTCAACGTCAATTGTCTTTAAGCCTTGGTCTAATGCAACTTTTGCGCAAGCTTCTGCTGCTAATTGAGCTGCAAATGGTGTTGATTTTTTAGCACCTTTGAAGCCTAATGCACCAGCGCTTGACCATGCTACTGCGTTACCTGCTTCGTCAGTAATTGTAACGATTGTGTTATTGAATGTTGAGTGAATGTGAGCGACACCTTTTGTATAAGCTCTTTTAATTTTCTTTTTACGAGCTGTTGGTTTTTTAGTATTTGCCATTTTTATTCCCTCCTATTACTTAGTTGCTACTTTCTTATTAGCAATAGTCTTTCTTGGGCCTTTACATGTACGAGCATTGTTCTTTGTAGTTTGGCCACGGCATGGTAAACCACGTCTATGTCTAATACCACGGTAACAACCAATTTCTTGTAATCTCTTAATGTTTAAAGCTACTTCTCTACGAAGATCACCTTCTGTTTTGACTTTGCTTAATTCATTTCTAATAGCAGTCATTTGTTCTTCTGTTAAATCTTTAACTCTGATTGTTGGATCAACTTTTGCATCAGCGCAAGCTTTCTTTGCTGTGTTAATACCAACACCATAAATATAAGTTAATGAATATGCGACTTGTTTGTCGTTTGGAATATCTACACCTAAAATACGTGCCATATTTCTAAATTCCTCCTAAAATTAACCTTGTCTTTGCTTGTGCTTTGGGTTGATACAGATGACCATTACACGGCCTTTTCTTCTGATAACCTTGCACTTGTCGCAAATTGGTTTTACTGAAGGTCTAACTTTCATAAATTTTTCCTCCTAAATAACTAGTTTTATGTTCTAGCCGATACCTATTTGTATCTAAATGTTATTCTTCCACGTGTTAAATCATATGGTGAAATTTCAACTGTAACTCTATCACCTGGTAAGATGCGAATGTAATTCATACGGATTTTACCAGAAACGTGGGCGAGAATTACCACACCATTTTCTAGTCTGACATTAAACATTGCGTTTGGTAATGTTTCGACTACGACAGCTTCGACTTCTATGACGTCAGTTTTTGCCATTCTTTAAATTTCTCCTTCTTCATGCTTTGTAAGGATTTCATAACCATCCTTAGTAATAACGATTGAATTTTCATAATGAGCAGCGAGTTTATGATCAACTGTAACTGCAGTCCAACCATCTTTCAATACGCGAGTTTCCTTACGTCCTTGTAAGATAATAGGTTCAACAGCAATTGTCATACCTTCGCGAAGAACCATACCTGTATTTGGTATTCCAAAATTTGGAATTGTTGGATCTTCATGCATGTCTCTACCTAATCCATGACCTGTATAATCGTGAGTAACACTGAAACCATTTTTTTCAGCATGAGCTTGAATCGCATGAGATATATCTCCAACTCTCGCTCCTGGTTTTACAACCTTCATTGCTTCAAAGAAGCATTCTTTTGTTACTTCAACTAATTTTTGAGCCATTGGAGAAACTTCTCCAACCATGTAGGTTCTACATGCATCAGCCATATAACCTTGGTATTGAACAACAATATCAAGTGAGATTATATCGCCTGATTTTAATTTTACGGATGATGGAATTCCATGTACTACTACATCATTGATTGATGCGCATATTGCTGCAGGATAACCATAATAGCCTTTTTCTGCAGGAATAGCCCCGGCATCACGAATCACCTTTTCCGCGACCTCGGAAAGGTGTTTCGTTGTTGTACCAGGAATACATAATGGTTCCAAAACATCAAATACTGTAGCTAAGATATCTCCAGCTTTTTTCATAAGTGTGATTTCTCTACTAGATTTGATTGTAACCATAAATTATTTTACCTCATCAAGTAATTTGCGAATGTCATTAAAGACTTCATCGATGCTTTGAAGACCATCGACACTTCTATTTAAACCCTTTTTCTCATAAAATTCAACTAAAGGTTTTGTTTGATGTTCATAAGCATCTAATCTGACGTTTAAAGATTCGATTGTATCATCTTTTCTTTGGATTAAAGTAGATCCGCAACCATCGCATACATTTTCAACTTTTGGAAGTTTAAATTGTAAGTGATATGAGTTGCCACATTTTGGACATACTCTTCTGCCAGAAATTCTTTTTACAAGTTCATCTTTATCAGCTTCAATAGTAATAACTAATTGAACTGGACGAGAGATTTCTTTCGATAAAGTTTCTAAAGCCTCAGCTTGTGGAATAGTTCTTGGGAAGCCATCAAGAAGATAACCATCTTTGCAATCATCTCTTGATAATCTTTCTTTAACTAATCCAATTGTAACTTCATCAGGAACAAGTAAGCCTTTATTGATATAATCTTGAGCTTCAAGTCCTAATTTAGTTTGATTCTTAATTGCTTCTCTGAACATATCTCCTGTAGAAATATGTGGGATATTGCAATAGCTAAGAATCTTTTCTGATTGTGTGCCTTTACCAGCGCCTGGTGGCCCCATTAAAATAATATTCATAAGTCCTCCTGTTGCTAGTTAGCAACTGCACTTGCGTGCGTATCTGCCGCGATAAGACCTTCAATTTGTTTGTATGTTTCAAGTGCAACACCAACAATGATGATCATACCTGTTCCTCCTAAGGCAAGAGATGAAGGAACTAATTCGCATAGAGTTAAGACAATTGGAGTAGCAGCGATAATAGTTAACGCTGTTGCACCTAAGAAAGTAACTCTATTCAAAACTTTTTTAACATAGCGGTGAGTTTCATTACCAGGTCTAACACCAGGGATATATGAACCAGACTTTTGGAAGTCTTCCGCTAATTGTTCTGGATTAATAGTTAAGTTGGAATAGAAGAAGCTAAATACAAATATTAATATTACATAAATGATTAAGCCCCAAGGCATATACCAAACTTTACCATTGAACCAACGCATTTCAGTTAATGCTGAAGATGTAAATATCTTTAAGACATTAACAATTGTGTCGTTTGATGAATAATCTTCAACAATAAATGAGATAACAACAGCAGGAGCCATCATGATTGATGAAGCAAAGATGACAGGAATAACTCCAGCTGAATTAATCTTAATTGGTAAGAAAGATGTATTGTTAACTTTAGCATTTAAAGCTCCACCTGTACCTGAATGTTGAACAGGAATCTTTCTTATCGATTTTTCAATGAATGTAACGAAGATAACAATTAATACTAATGTAATTAAGTATAAACCTAATTTTAATGCACCAGTAACAACTCTTGTTCTTTCAGTTACTAATTCACTTGTAAAGAAATATGAAATTGCTGAGTAGATTTGAGTAGGAAGGCTTGCAACAATACCTGCGAAGATGATCATAGAAACACCGTTTCCGACACCTTTTTCAGTAATTTGGTCTGCCATCCACATGACTAGCATTGAACCAGCCATTAAATAAAGAATAATTTTTGCATAAACCCAGAAATTCAATGTTTCTGTGAAAGTGATTGCATCTGAGTTATGCATAGTTACGATAATTCCGTAAGCTTGGACTGCTCCAAGAATAAGAGTTAGGTAACGAGTTGCCATTTCGATTTTCTTTCTACCTGTTTGACCTTGTTTAGAAAGCTCAGTTAAAGCAGGAAGAACATCCTTAGATAATAATTCAATAATGATACTTGCTGTAATATAAGGAGAGACGCCTAATGCGAAAACTGAGAAGTTTTGTAAAGCGCCACCGCCTAATAAGTTCATTAAGCTTAAGACATCAGTATCACCGATGCTTTGGCTTAATGTAACTCCAGGAACTGTAATATTTGAACCAATTCTAAATACTAAGAAGATCATTAATGTGAAGAGAATTCTTTCTCTAACATCTTTATTTTTAAAGATGGCAACGAACTTCTTCATACTAGAAAACCTCTACAGATCCACCAGCGTTTTCGATTGCAGTTTTAGCGGAACCAGATACTTTATTGACTTTAACCTTTAAGTTTTTAGCTGTTAATTCGCCTTCGCCTAATAATTTGACTAAGCATGCATTTGTAGGAACTAATCCCTTTTCGATTAATAATTCAACAGTAACATTTGTACCGTCTTCAAACTTGTTTAAATCACGAATATTGACAATAGCATATTCGATTCTTGAGTGATTTGTAAATCCTCTTTTTGGTAATCTTCTGTAAATTGGGTTTTGACCACCTTCGAAGCCAGGACGTGTTCCGCCGCCACTTCTTGATTTTTGACCCTTATTACCAGATCCACCGTTTTTGCCAGTACCTGAACCTAAGCCACGGCAAATTCTCTTCTTTGAAGATCTAGAACCTTCGTTATATTTTAATTCGTTAAGATTCATATTGCCTCCTTATTTACGAAGTGCAGCGATTTGTGCACTTGTATGTACTTTGCTTAAGCCATCGACTGTTGCTCTGATACAGTTGATTGAAGTTCTTGAACCATAAACTTTTGAGTAAATGTTCTTGATACCTGCTAATTCTAAGATAGCTCTAACTGGACCACCAGCGATAATTCCAGTACCTTCTGGTGCAGGTTTTAAATAAACTTTTGTTGCACCAAATTCGCCTGCGATTTCGTGTGAAATTGTATTGTTTTTAACAATAGCGACACGATACATATTTTTCTTTGCTGCTTCTAATGCTTTCTTGATTGCATCTGGTACTTCAGCAGCTTTACCTGTTCCATAACCGAATCTGCCTTTACCGTCACCGATAACAACTAAAGCAGCAAAACGCATACGTCTACCACCTTTTACAGTTTTGGAAATTCTATTGATAGAGACAACTCTTTCTTCATATTGTTTTTCGAAAGGTTTGCCGTCTTTACCATCTTTCTTGAATGGCTTTTTGCCATCTTTTCTAGGACCTCTTTGAGGTCTGTCACCTCTAGGAGCTCTAGATGGTCTTGCTTCAGTTTTTGCTTCAGCTTTTTCAGTAACTACTGTTTCTAATTCTTCTGCCATAACTTCCTCCTAGAATTTTAAGCCAGCTTCTCTAGCTGCTTCTGCGACTGCTTGGACACGTCCATGATAGACATAACCAGAACGATCGAAGACGATTGTTGAAATGCCTTTAGCTAATGCTAATTTAGCGATTTCTGTACCGACTTTTGTAGCAGCTTCGATATTGCCACCATTTTTAATTTTTAAACTTTCAGTTGAGCAAGCAACTAAAGTTACGCCATTGACATCATCAATGATTTGTGCAGACATGTTCTTGTTTGAACGAAATACGCTCAATCTTGGGCATTCTGGTGTACCGCTGATTTTTGCACGTACACGAGCATGACGTCTAACACGGCTAATATTTTTTGATTCCTTGTTAATCATATCCTAAATCCTTCCTTGAGCACTATTTCTTACCAGCACGTTTACCTTCCTTACGGATGATAAATTCGCCAGCATACTTAATACCTTTACCTTTATATGGTTCTGGTTCACGGACAGCTCTAATTCTTGCTGCTGTTTGTCCGACTTTTTGAGCATCAATACCTGAAACTGTGATGTTTGTTGCATCTGGTGCTGTAATTGTAACACCTTCTTCAGGAGTGATTACTACTTCGTGAGAATAACCCATATTTAATACTAAATTTGAGCCTCTCATTTGGCATCTATAACCGATACCAACGATTTCTAATTTCTTTGTGAATCCTTCACTTACACCAACTACCATTGAGTTAATTAAAGCTCTTGTAGTTCCGTGTAAAGCACGATTTTGGATTTCATCGTTTGGACGTGTACAAACAATTTCATTATTTTCTAATGTAATTGAAATTGATGGAGCGAAGTCTTTTGCTAAAGTACCTTTAGGTCCTTTAATTTCGACGTGGCTACCATTAATTGTAGCTGTAACACCTGCAGGAAGGATTACTGGTTTCTTACCAATTCTTGACATATTCTATCTATCCTCCTACTACCAAACGTAAGCGACTACTTCGCCACCGATGCCTAATTTTCTAGCTTTCTTGTCAGTCATAACACCTTGTGATGTTGAGATGATTGCAATACCTAAGCCATTTAAGACACGTGGAAGGTTGTCTGCTGAGACGTTAACTCTTAAACCTGGTTTTGAGATTTTCTTTAAACCAGAAATAACTTTAACACCGTTTTCTGAATATTTTAAAGTAATTGTTAATTCTTTAATTTTGTCTCCAGAAACTGCGAATTCATTAATGAATCCTTCTTCTTTTAAGATTTCAGCAATGTGTAACTTCATAGTTGAGAAAGGCATAGAAACTTTTTCTCTTTTTAAAGCGTTAGCATTACGAATTCTTGTAAGCATATCTGCTATTGGATCTGTCATCATATAACCTTTTCCTCCTTACTACCATGAAGATTTAGTCATACCTGGGATTTCACCTTTGTATGCTAAATTTCTTAAACAAATACGGCAAACGCCGAATTTTCTAATTACTGAATGTGGACGTCCACAAATTTTACAACGAGAATATTCTCTTACCTTAAATTTTTGAGGACGAGATTGTTTAACTTTTAATGATTTTTTTGCCATACTTTCTTATCCCCTTTCTATTTATGGAATGGCATACCTAATTCTTCTAATAATGTGTATGCTTCTTTATCTGTATTAGCTGTTGTAACAATTACAATATCCATACCTCTGATCTTGCCGATTTTATCGAAATCAATTTCAGGGAAGATTAATTGTTCTTTAATACCTAATGTGTAGTTACCTCTGCCATCGAATGCATTTTTAGATACACCACGGAAGTCTCTAACTCTTGGTAAAGAAATAGAAACGAGTTTATCTAAGAATTCATACATTCTGTCGCCTCTTAAAGTTACTTTACAACCAATTGCTTGGCCTTCTCTTAACTTGAATGAAGCGATAGATTTTTTAGCTTTAGTAATTACTGGTTTTTGACCAGAGATGATTGTTAAATCTCTTACTGCGTCATCTAATAATTTGGAGTTGCTAGTTGCATCACCAACACCTAAATTGATAACAATTTTAGATACTGCTGGTACTTGCATAACTGAATCATAATGATATGTATCCATTAATTTAGCAACGACTTCTGACTTATATTTATCTTTTAAACGTGCCATTTTCAGTTACCTCCTATAATGATTTGCCGGTTTTCTTATTAACACGGACTTTTTTACCATCAACTACTTTGTAGCCAATTTTGATTGTCTTCTTTGCTTTTTCATCATATAAAGCAACGTTAGATGCATCAATTGGAGCATACATTTCAATGATTTGACCTTCTGGATTTGATTGTGAAGGTTTTTGATGTTTTTTAACAGTGTGGACACCGTCAACAACAACTCTATTTAATTTTGGGAAAACTTTTTGAATTGTTCCGACTTTGCCTTTGTCTGCGCCTGCAATAATCTTAACTTTATCGCCTTTTTTTAACTTCATACTAGCGCTTCCTCCTATAAGACTTCTGGTGCTAAGGAAATAATTTTCATAAATCCTTCACCCTTATCACGTAATTCACGAGCTACTGGTCCGAAAACACGTGTGCCACGAGGTGTGCCATCATCATTAATTAAGACAACAGCGTTATCATCGAAGCTAACATTTGAACCATCTGGTCTTCTAACATTTTTTGCAGTTCTTACGATGACACCTTTAACGACATCACCTTTTTTGATCTTACCATTTGGGATTGCATCCTTTACTGCGCAAAGAACGATATCACCAACTGATGAAGATTTTCTTTTAGAACCGCCGTATAAACGGAAGACACGTACTGATCTTGCACCTGAGTTATCAGCGACAACTAAGTTTGTTTCTGTTTGAATCATACTCTATCCTCCTTATACTTATTTAACATCTTCTGCGTGTGAAACAACTTTAATTAATCTAAAGTGTTTTGTAGCAGATAATTTCTTTGTTTCCATGATTTGAACTGTATCGCCTAATTTGCATACATTTTCTTCATCATGAGCATAATATTTTTTACGGTATTTAACTCTCTTACCATATTTAGCATCTTTTTTATGAGTTTCAACTAAAACGGTAATTGTTTTATCACACTTATTAGCGACTACAACGCCTTGAATAACTCTACGAGTATTTCTTTCTTCCATGCTTTAGTCCTCCTCTTATTCAATGCCAAGTTCGCGTTCTTTTAATACTGTATAAATACGAGCAATAGTTTTACGAACTTCTGTGATTTTTTTGCCATTTTCTAATTGGCCAGTTGCGTGTTGGAAACGTAATTGTAATAATTCTTGTTTTAATTCATAGACTTTTGAATTTAATTCATCATTAGTCATTTCTTTAATTTCTGAAATTTTCATAAATTATTTTGTTTCTCCTTTCGCAACGACTTTTGTTTTAAGTGGTAATTTGTAGCTAGCTAAACGTAATGCTTCTCTAGCTGTTGCTTCGTCGATTCCACCGATTTCGAACATAACTCTACCTGTTTTAACAACTGCAACCCATTGATCAAGTGAACCTTTACCAGAACCCATACGAACTTCTGCAGGTTTCTTTGTTTTTGCTAATTGTGGGAAGATTCTGATCCAGATTTGACCAGATCTTTTTGTGTATCTTGCTAAGACGATACGAGCTGCTTCGATTTGACGAGCTGTAATCCAGTTTCCGGAGACAGCTTGAAGTCCGAATTCACCAAATGATACTTCGTTACCTGCTTTAGATAAACCTTCGTATTTGATTGAATGTGGTCTTCTATATTTAACTCTTTTTGGTTGTAACATAGTTAACTATTCTCCTTTCTTTTCAACTGGTTTTTCAGCCTTTTGGAAATTTTTGCTTAAACCACGGCAGATCCAGACTTTGCAGCCTAATTTACCATAAGTTGTAGCAGCTTCTGCTAAAGCGTAGTCAACATCCATTCTTAATGTATGAAGTGAAACTACACCTTCTTTATATCCTTCAGCACGAGCAATATCTGCACCTGCTAAACGACCAGAGATTGAAGTTTTGACACCTAAAGCGCCTGCCTTCATAACTCTTTGAATTGCTTTCTTTTGAACATTTCTGAAAGATGCTCTTGCTTCAAGTTGAGCAGCCATGTCTTGAGCGACAATGTTTGCATCTAAACTTGGGTTTTTGATTTCAACTACTGTTAATTTAACAGAGCCATTTGAAACCATTTTTGATACTTTTGTTTGTAATTCTTTAATGTTTGCACCATCTTGTCCAAGTACAACACCTGGGCGAGCTGTGAAGATAGAAACGATTGTATCGTGATCTTTCTTTCTTTCAATTTCAATGTGTGAAATTAATGCATCTTTTAAAGTTTTTGAAAGATAAGTTCTGATTTTGTAGTCTTCATTTAAGAAATCTGCGAAATCTTTTTTGTCTGCGAACCATCTAGAATTCCAATCACGGCTGATGCCGATTCTCATTCCAACTGGATTAACTTTTTGACCCATTTGATTCTTCCTCCTATCTTTCTGCAACCACTACAGTGATGTGGCTTGTTCTTTTGACGTATGTATCTGCTGAACCTTTAGCTCTTGGCATATATCTCTTTAGTCTTGGACCTTCATTTGCATAAATAGTCTTGACGTAGAGTTTTGATTCATCCGCCTTGTTATTGTTAACAGCATTTGCTGCTGCTGATTTGATTAATTTTGCGACAACTGGTGAGCTTGATTTGTTTAAGTTAGCTAAGATGCCTAATGCATCTGCAACTGATTTTCCTCTAACTAAATCAATTACTAATTGTACTTTTCTAGGAGTGATACGGACTCCAGTTACTTTTGCTGTTGCTTCCATGTCTTACCTCCTACTTAGCTGCTCTATCTTCAGCGTTGTTACCGCTATGTCCTTTGAATGTTCTAGTTGGAGCAAATTCACCTAATTTGTGTCCGACCATATCTTCTGTAACATAGACAGTGATAAATTCATGACCATTATATACTGCGAAAGAATGTTCAATGAATGCTGGGAAAATTGTTGATCTTCTTGACCATGTTTTAATTAATTCTTTTTTGTGAGCCGCATTTAATGCTTCGACTTTCTTCATTAAGTGTTCGTCGCAGAATGGACCCTTCTTTAAACTACGTGCCATAATTCATTTACTCCTTTCCTATAATGCTTTACCGCCATTAGCTCTTCTTACAATTAATTTGCTTGAAGCTTTTTTGGACTTTCTTGTCTTAACGCCCATTGCACGTTTACCCCAAGGTGTTCTTGGTGCATCACGACCGACTGGACATTTACCTTCACCACCACCGTGTGGGTGATCGTTAGGGTTCATAACAGAACCTCTGACTGTTGGTCTTACGCCATACCATCTATTTTTACCAGCTTTACCAAAGTTGATTAAGTTCCAATCTTCATTACCGACGATACCGATTGTAGCGCGGCAAGCAGATAATACTTTTCTAACTTCACCTGAAGCTAAACGTAATGTTGTATATTTACCTTCATTACCTAAAACTTGAGCAGATGTACCAGCAGCTCTACACATTTGGCCACCTTTTAATGGTTGAAGTTCAACGTTGTGTACGAATGTACCTTCTGGGATACTTGCAAGAGGCATTGCATTACCTACTTTAATATCACATGCTTCGCCAGATTCAATTTTGTCTCCGACTTTTAAGCCTTGAGGTGCTAAGATATATCTCTTTTCACCATCAGCATAATTGATTAAGCAAATGTTTGCGTTTCTATTTGGATCATATTCGACTGTTGCGACTGTACCTACGATTCCATCTTTATTTCTCTTGAAATCAATAACACGGTATTTTCTTTTGTTACCACCGCCGATGTGACGGCATGTGATAGCACCAGTGTTATTACGTCCACCAGTTTTCTTAATAGAAACTAATAAACTTTTTTCAGGAGTAGCTGTTGTAATTTCGCTAAATGTTGATTGAGTCATAGCACGACGGCTTGGAGTCGTTGGTTTATAACTTTTAATTGGCATACTATTTATTTTCTCCTATATTCGGCCTTAGCCTTATTCATTAACTACATTAATTTTGTCAGCATCGTTAACTTTAACGATTGCTTTCTTATAGCCGCCTACTTTACCTTCGTAACGGCCAACTCTCTTTGCCTTAGGGAGTACATTGACAATCTTTACATCATCAACTTTAACATTGAAGATTTCTTGGACTGCAATTTTGATTTGTGCTTTGTTAGCATTTTTAGCAACTTTAAGAGTGATTTTGTTTTCTTCTTGTTGTTGCTTCATTGTTTTTTCAGTAACAATTGGAGCTAAGATAATATCAAAGCTGTTGATTTGTGGAGCTGCGAATTTTCTTTCAGCAACTGCTTCTTTTTTCTTTGCCATTATTTAAGTCCTCCTTCTACTGATTCGATTGCATCTTTTGTGAAGATTACGCTGTTTGTATTTAAGATGTCATAAACACTTAAATTGTTTGCTTTAACAATAACTACACCTGGAATATTTCTTACAGAAGCAATTAAGTTATTGTTGTCATCATTAATAACAATTAATGATTTTGCTTTTGCATTAACACTTGCTAATACCTTTGCGCCTTCTTTTGTAGATGGTGCTTCGAAGTTGAATGAATCAACAACGATGATATCTTTTGAAGCAGCTTTAATTGATAATGCTGACTTTAATGCTAAAGCGTGTTCTTTCTTGTTTTGAGCAAGTTTGAAGTTTTGGTTACCTCTTGGTCCAAATACGATACCACCTTTTCTCCAAATTGGTGAACGTGATGATCCAGCTCTTGCTCTACCTGTACCTTTTTGTCTCCATGGTTTCTTACCGCCACCAGAAACTTCAGAACGGTTTAATGTTTTAGCAGTAGCTTGTCTCATATTTGCTTGATAAACTTGTACTGCATTGAACATAGCTTGGTTGTTTGCGTCAATTCCGAAGACGTCTACGCTAACTTTAACATTGCCTTTGTCTTCACCTAATTGGTTAACAACTTTTAATGTAATGTTTTTTGTTGCCATACTTATTTATCCTCTCCGCTTTCATTAACTACTTCAGCAACTGCTGGTGTGTAATTAACTAATGGCTTAACTACTGGTTTTGTTCTTTGAACTTTAACTGCTGTTTTGATTGTTACCATTGATTTCTTAGGACCTGGGATTGCTCCTTTTACTAAGATTGCATTGTTAACTGTATCAACTGCAACGATTGTTAAATTTGAAATTGTTGCTTGTTTGTTGCCTGCATGTCCTGGCATTTTCTTGCCTTTCATAACGCCACGGTTATAACGACCGTTTGTTGCGAAAGAACCTGAACCTCTGTGGTATCCTGAACCATGACCTTTAGGACCGATTGTGAAGTGCCATCTCTTGATTGCACCGCTGAAGCCTTTACCTTTTGAAGTTCCAGTTACATCAACTACATCTCCTGCATTGAAGATGTCACATTTGATTTCTGAACCAACTGTATAAGACATCATTTCGTCGCCTTTTAATTCAGCAATTTCATATTTTGGTGAAACACCTGCTTTTTTGAAAATACCTAATTCTGCTTTGTTGCAACGATTTTCTTTTTTATCTTCGTATCCGACTTGGATTGCATCGTAGTCGTCTGTTTCAGTTGTCTTAACTTGTAATACAACGTTTGGTAATACTTCAACTACTGTGACAGGGTACATTGTGCCATCTTCAGCGAATACTTGAGTCATACCCATTTTTCTACCTAAAATTGATTTCATATTGGTCTCCTGTCTCCTTTCTACTTGAGTTCGATGTCAACACCTGCTGGAAGATCCATGTGTGTTAATGCATCGATTGTTTGTTTTGTTGGATTAACGATATCGATAATTCTTTTGTGAGTTCTGATTTCGAATTGTTCGCGAGCATCTTTGTATTTGTGAACTGCACGTAAGATTGTATAAACTTGTTTCTCTGTTGGTAGAGGAATAGGTCCTACAACTGTTGCTCCTGTTGATTTCGCTGCTGTGATGATCTTGTCGACTGAGACGTCTAAGACTTTGTGATCATAAGCTTGTAAGCGAATTCTGATTTTTTTGCTTTTTGCCATTTTTAATCTCCTTCTTGTCTAGATCGTTGTTAGACTTCCGCTTCATGTGAGTTACCTGAATTTCGAAGTTTCGTTGCGGCTGACAACGGCTGTCGGCGTTCAGCAATCTCCCACTTCAACGCGGTTAATCTTTTAAAGACTAGCCCCTAAATAATACTAGAAGCCAATATAGATGTCAACTATTTTTTTCAAATATTTTATGCATTTAATAATTAAATATTTTTTTCAATACATAATATATTATATATATTATATATATCGTTATTTTTTTATCATATAATTGACAACATTTATAGGCGTTTCATAAATTTGTTGAAAGAAAAAATAGCCTACAATGAGTGTGATTTTCACTCATTTTTGGCTATTTTATTAGTCTTTTATACCGAATAATATGGTTTCGTAGATGTCTTTTGTGGTCTCTTTACCTAATTTTTTGACAAATAAATCAGTAGAAACACCTCCAAAAGTTAATAAATCATGAACATAATTCTCATTTTTTTGATGTTTTTGTTCTACATTTACGTCTTTAGAAGATAAATATTCATTAATTACTAAATTAAAATATCTATTAGTTTGTTCTTCTAATAATGCTAAGTCAGATTTACTATGTGCTAGTTTTCTTACGCTGCTTGGTAATAAATACTTATCCATTTCACTTTCTTTTGGTTGATAGTTTTCAATATCTTTAATAGGAAAACTAGAAGTAATATAAGAAGAATAATCTTTTTTCTCTTCTACAAATGTATCATATATTTCATATAGATAATATTTCTTACCCATCATATGCATCATGTCATAAGAAAATAAAGGTATATCTTTAGAAGAAGATGTTAATACAACTGTGTTGAGTTTAATTAAACCCATCATCCCTTTACCTTCTAATATAGATAAAGAAGTATTTTCATCTAATTTGAATTTTCTAAAATGTACCTTAATAGGTCCTACTTTGTAAGAAGCTTTAGATTTTAAATCAATCTCTTCTAATTTAGTTTTAGAAGAAAATAGTTCTAATATTTTATTTATTTCCATCTTGCTCTTCCTTCTCTTTCAATCTTTTTAAATATCTTGCATAAGAATAAATACAACCGCAGTATTGTTGGGCATATAAATCATATTCTTTTCTAAGTTCACTAGCTCTTAATTGTCCATTGTTCTTTTTAAAATCAGAATAGAAATATTTAGTCTTATATTTGCTAGATAAATCTTTTCCTATTTGATTCATTACCTGTGAGTTTTTTTGTCTTGAAATAGTCATGACTGTAGTAAAGTAATCAAAATTATGTGCATTCGCATAAGCATATGCTTCATCCATTCTTACTCTATAACATCTTTTACATCTATCAAGTCCTTCATCTTGATCACCATATTCATCAAGAATCTTGTTATAGGATTTATTATCATAAGGGAATTCAACAAGTTCAATATCAAAATTATATTTCTCTTTTGATATCTTTATAACCTTTTTTAATTCACCAAGTCTTCTTACATATTCCTCTTCAGGATAAATATTTGAGTTGGTATAGATAATAGTCGCTTTAGAAAAATACTTACTTAAAAATTCTAAAGGGAAGCAAGCACAAGGTCCGCAACAAGCATGAAGAGCAATAGAAGGTTTATTATCACCAAAAGATTTAATCTCTTCTAATGATATATTGTAATAATTAATATAATTAGTCTTATCGATTACCATAAATAAACATTGCATCTCCAAAGCTAAAGAAACGATATTTTTCTTTTACAGCTTCATTATATGCTTTTAAAATAAATTCTCTACCTGCAAGTGCACTTACTAACATAATTAAAGTAGATTTAGGTAAATGGAAATTAGTAATTAAAGCATCAATTCCTTTAAATGTATAACCAGGGTAAATAAAGATTGATGTTTCTCCATGGCACTTTTTAAATTCGCCATACTTTTGAATAACTGTTTCTACAGTTCTAGTGGAAGTAGTACCAATTGCGATAATTCTTCTTCCTTCTTTTTTTGCTTTATTTAAAACATCCGCGGTTTCTTGACTCATTTCATATACTTCTGAATGCATATGATGATCTAAAATATTATTAACTTTAACAGGTCTAAATGTACCAAGACCTACGTGTAAAGTAACATCAACTACTTCAACACCTTTTGCTTTTAATTTTTCAAATAATTCTTCAGTAAAATGGAATCCTGCCGTAGGAGCTGCTGCGCTACCTTCTATTTTTGCATAGACTGTTTGATAACGTGAATTATCCGCGCATTGAGCTTTAATATATGGAGGTAAAGGCATTTTACCTAATACATCTAATATTTCAAATAAGATACCGTTATAGATTAATTTAAATCTTCTAATTCCTTCATCAAGGACTTCTTTACATTGTGCTTTTAATTCACCATTACCAAAAGAAATAATAGTACCTACTTTAATAACATGAGCATTACCGCATAAGCATTCCCATGTATCTTCACCTAAATCTTTTAAAAGTAAAACTTCTACATGAGCGTTTGTTTCTTCTTTAGTTCCAAATAATCTTGCAGGAATAACCTTAGAATTATTTCTAACTAAAACATCACCTTCATGAAGATAAGAAACAATATCATAGAAATGATGATGTTCAATAGTTTGTTCATCTTTATTTAAAACCATTAATCTAGATTCATCTCTTACTTTTGCAGGGCTTTGAGCGATTAATTCTTCTGGTAAATAATAATCGTAGTTTTCAATATTCATTAAATCTATTTCTGCCATATTAAAATCCTCTTTCATCACCAAATTTATCTAAGAATTCTTTTTTGAATTCACTAAATCTATCTTCTTTAATTGCGATTCTTGCTTCTTCCATCATATGGATTAAGAATCTAACATTGTGGAGAGATAATAAACGTTTACCAAATGATTCATCGCAAACATATAAATGTCTTAAATATGCCTTTGTATAATTCTTGCAACAATAGCAATCACATTCTTTATCTAATGGAGTAAAGTCTTCTTTATATTTGCTATCTCTAATATTTACTCTACCAGTAGAAGTCATTAAAGCTCCATGACGAGCGATTCTTGTAGGTAAAACACAATCGAACATATCGACGCCTTTTTCAATGCCATCAAGAATTTCATCAACTGATCCTACACCCATTAAATATCTAGGTTTATCATCTGGTAAGTATTTAACTGCATAAGATACCATTTTATACATAACATCTTTAGGCTCACCAATGGAAGTACCTCCGATTGAATAACCATCAAAATCCATTTTAACTAATTCTTCTGCACAGAATTTTCTTAAATCTTCAAATTCTCCACCTTGAACAATACCAAATAAAGCTTGGTCTTCTCTAGTATGTGCTAGTTGTCCTCTTTTTGCCCAACGCAAAGTTCTTTCTACAGACTTTTTCATATAATCATGAGTGACAGGATATGGACAGCATTCATCAAAGCTCATTGCAATATCCGCGCCTAGTTTTTGTTCTATTTCAATCGATCTTTCAGGAGACATAAAAAGTTTTGCGCCATTAAGATGGTTTTTAAAAGTAACTCCTTCTTCAGTTATTTGTCTATTGTCAGATAAAGAGAAAACTTGGAATCCACCTGAATCAGTAAGCATTGGTCCGTCGTAGTTCATAAATTTATGAAGTCCACCTGCTTTAGCCACAATATCTTCACCTGGTCTTAAAGAAAGATGATAAGTGTTTGATAAAATAACTCCTGCGCCAAGAGATTTAACTTCTTCAGGAGATAATGTTTTTACAGTCGCTAAAGTACCAACAGGCATAAACATTGGTAATTCGACATCACCATGATTAGTATGTAAAATACCATATCTTGCTTTTGAATTCTTATCTACATGTTGAATTTCTAATTTAAATCCTTTCGCTCCCATATTGACCTCCTAAAATTGCTTATTTATTATACTTTAGTAATTTTATTTTTTAAACAATTATTCCTAATGTATGATCTATTTCATGCTGAATAATTTGAGAAGTAAAGCCTTCAAATGTTTTAATTCTCTTTTTAAAATCTTCATCCAGATATTCTACTTTAATCTTATCATATCTTTTTGTTTCTATTTGTTTCGTTCTACAAAGGCATCCTTCTTTAGTAATATAAGGCAATCCAAATGTATTTATGATCTTGGGATTAACCATAATAAAAGGCTTATTATCAATTAAAATGACTATGATATTCTTTAATTCACCAATCATATTCCCAGCCATACCAACGCAGCGAGATTTATTAGCCATTAATGTATCTTTTAAATCAATTATAATATTCTTATCTAAAATAGAAGCATCTTCACTTTTAATAGAAAGAAAGTTATCATCTTTAATAATATTTCTAATCATATTCATCACCTATTTAATTATATCAAAAAAGAGGCCTAAGCCTCTATATTAATTATTTAAGAAACGTTTTAAGAATTCTTTAGTTCTTTCACTCTTAGGGTTATTAAATACTTCATCAGAAGTACCCATTTCTTCAATAACACCTTTATCCATAAATACAACCTTAGTTGCGATTTCTTTTGCAAAAGCCATTTCATGGGTAACAATAACCATAGTGATATGTTCTTTCGCTAAAGATTTGATAACATCTAAAACTTCTCCAACCATTTCAGGGTCTAAAGCTGAAGTAGGTTCATCAAATAAAATGACATCTGGATTCATACATAAACTACGAGCGATCGCGACACGTTGTTTTTGTCCACCAGAGATTTGATTTACGCGATAAGAAGCTCTATCAAGCATTCCAACTCTTTCAAGATTTTTTAAAGCAATTTCTTTTGCTTCTTCTTTACTTCTATGAAGTACTTTTGTTTGAGCGAGAATACAATTATCTAAAACACTATAATTATTGAATAGATTAAATTGTTGGAAAACCATCGACATTCTTTCTCTTACTTTATTGATATTAACGTTTTTATTGTTATTAATCTTTTCACCTTCAAAATAGATTTCGCCACTTGAAGGTACTTCAAGTAAATTTAAGCATCTAAGCAAAGTAGATTTACCACTTCCTGAACTACCGATAATACAAACAATTTCACCTTTTTCAATAGATAAATCAATACCTTTTAATACTTCTAAAGAACCAAAATGTTTTTGTAAATTAACAATATCAATAACACCCATATTAATTTACCTCCACGATTGGTCTTTCTTTTTTAAATGGATTAAGACTTACTTTCTTTCCATCTAATTTTGCATTAATAATACGGACAATAAATGTTGCGATTAATGTTAAAACTAAATAAATAACTGCGATAATGATATAACCTTCAACTTTGAAATAGTTTCTATTAGTTGCGATACTAACAGAAGCATATAATTCAGTTAAACCAATAACATTTAAAACAGATGAATCTTTAACATTAACAATATATTCATTTAAAATAGTAGGTAATGCATTTCTTAATGCTTGAGGCATAATGACAAATACCATTGTTTTAAAATAGCTCATACCTAAGCTTCTTGCAGCTTCTTCTTGTCCTTTATCAACGCCGTTAAGACCTGAACGAACAATTTCTGACATATAAGCACCTGTATTAATAACAATAACAATAATGCCACATAAGAAATATCCATTAAATATCCATACATTTCCTAAATCAGTCCAATTGATACCAAGCGCAGATCCTCCAAAGAAGAAAATCATTGCTTGAACCATCATTGGAGTGCCTCTAAAGACATTGACATAGATTGTAGATAAGAACTTACCTATAGATTTAAATACTTTAACAACTTTTGAATCAGTTTCTTTTAATTCCATATTTCTAAGTAAAGCAACAAAGATTCCTATGATCATACCACATAAAGTACCTACTATCGCAAGTATTAATGTGGAAGCAATACCTTCTAGGAATGTTTGCCAATAATTAGATAATAAGGATACAATTTTATCCCACGAACTCATTTTTAGTTACTTCCATTAACAATTGATGTCGCAACTGGTAATTCTGCAGTCATTGCATCTGCAGTTTTATTTTGAACTGCAAGAGCGCATGTTGCGAATGTATCTAATGCAGATAAGTGAGTTACGTTATAAGAATCTTTCCAAGAATCAATTACATCATCAGTAACTGTTGAAACTTGAGATACAATCTTTGCCCCATTAAAATCACTTAATGAAGTTGCACTTGCATATTTAGAATCTTCTCTAACAACTAAAACTAATTCACTTCTATAATATTCGTTTGTAAAATCAATTGATTGTCTTCTTTCTTCAGTATCTGTCATACCTGCGATAACTAAATCAATTGTATCTGAATTTAATGCTGGAATTAAAGCTTCCCAATCTAATTTAACGATTTCAAGATTGTATCCTAAATTTGAAGCTAAATAACTTGCAACTTGGATATCATATCCATCTGCATATTGGTTAGTACCTTTGATTGGATAGTTATAATCATTATCTGATACATCAGTCCAGTTAAATGGTGCATAATCGCATTCAAGACCAACTTTAATTGTCTTTGTCGCATTAGTTGGGACTGTGTATTTTAATGTAGAAGTTGAATAGTCTCCGTTGGATCTATTTGTTGCTTCTAACATTAATTGATTTCTTGTATCTTGTGATAAAGCTTCTAAAGCAGTATTAACTTCATTTAATAATTCTGTTTTACCCTTTTTAACACCGATTGATACGCCTAAATCTTTTGCGCTATCACCTAAGATAGTTTGATCAAAATGAATGATTTTTAATTTTGAAGAAGATGAAGAACAGCTTCCTAATGAAAACATACTTGCTGCAGCAAGGAATGACTTTAAAAATAAATTTCTACTCATACAATTACCTCCTATTTATTTTTAAGATTGGTAATAAAAAAGCGTCTTTCGACGCTCATAATACATATTGATTTAATGTATCTAGCGCCTCTACATAAAATGTAGGAGTATTATAGGTATTTCCTATAATCCCACGCATGTATTATGCCTAATACACCGTTCGGCGATGGTTACCTTTCCTTTACTTCAATGGATGCCTCCTAGGTAAAGTACTCTTTTGCATCGCTACCTCTATCTTTTTTATTGTCATTATAATAATGATATATAAATACAATTTCAACAATTTTATAATAATTTTTTATTTTTATTGTTATAAGCTATACCCATTTCAAAATAAAAGTAAGCAAAATAGCCTAATTTAATAGATATATCAATAGATATTTTGTTCTTGAGAAATCAAAAAAAGACTATCGATTTCTCGATAGTCTTTGAACATACAATTTATAAAACTATTTAATAATTTCTGAAACTGTACCAGCACCAACTGTTCTACCACCTTCACGGATTGAGAACTTTGTACCTTTTTCAATAGCAACTGGGTGAATTAATTCAACTGTTAAGTTAACGTTATCACCTGGCATAACCATTTCTGTTCCTTCTGGAAGAGTAATGACACCTGTAATATCAGTTGTACGGAAATAGAATTGTGGTCTGTAGTTTGTTAAGAATGCAGTATGACGTCCACCTTCTTCTTTTGTTAATACGTAAACAGAAGCTGTGAATTTTGTATGTGGAGTAACTGTACCAGGTTTTGCTAAGACTTGTCCACGGACGACTTGGTCACGGTTGACACCTCTTAATAAGATACCAGCGTTATCGCCTGCTTCAGCAAAGTCTAATGTCTTTCTGAACATTTCAATACCTGTAACAACAGATTTTAATGTATCTTTGATACCGACGATTTCAACTTCGTCACCCATCTTGATTGTACCACGTTCAACTCTACCAGTTACAACAGTACCACGACCTGTAATTGTTAAGACGTCTTCGATAGCAAGTAAGAATGGTTTATCTGTATCTCTTGTTGGAGCTGGGATATAAGAATCACATGCATCCATTAAGTCTAAAATGTGTTGTTCTTCTGTTGGATCACCATCAAGAGCTTTTCTAGCAGAACCTCTGATGATTGGAGTTTCGTCTCCTGGGAAACCATAAGAATTTAAGATTTCTCTAACATCCATTTCAACTAAGTCGATTAATTCTGGATCATCAACTAAGTCAATTTTATTTAAGAATACTACGATGTATGGAACACCAACTTGTCTAGCAAGTAAGATGTGTTCTTTTGTTTGTGGCATAACACCATCAGTTGCAGCAACAACTAAGATAGCGCCATCCATTTGTGCAGCACCAGTAATCATGTTTTTAACATAGTCAGCGTGGCCTGGGCAGTCAACGTGAGCATAGTGTCTTGTTGCTGTTTGGTATTCAATGTGAGCTGTGTTAATTGTAATACCACGAGCTTTTTCTTCTGGAGCAGCATCGATTTGGTCGTATGCTTTCTTTTCTGATAAGCCCTTTTTAGCTAATACTGTAGTAATAGCAGCTGTTAAAGTAGTTTTACCGTGGTCAACGTGGCCGATTGTACCAATGTTAACGTGGGTTTTACTTCTGTCAAATTTTTCTTTTGCCATTGTTTGAATTCCTCCCTAAGTTAATTTGAATTTCAACGTATTTATAATATAGCATTTTTTAAGTAAAATCAATACTATTAAAATAGAATTTAATTATTACTTTTGTGATTTTTTAATAATTTCGTCTTGGATATATTTTGGACATTCTGCGTAATGATCCATTTCCATTGTGTAGTTTGCTCTACCTTTTGTCATAGATCTTAAGTCAGTAACGTAACCGAACATATTTGCAAGTGGAACCATTGCATCAAGAATTTGAGCGTTACCTCTTTCTGTTTGTCCTTGGATTTCACCTCTTCTTGAAGAGATATCACCCATGACATCACCTAAGTATTCAGATGGAGTTGTAACTTCAACTTTTACGATAGGTTCAAGGATAACTGGATCACACTTTCTAGCAGCTTCTTTTAACGCTAATGAAGCAGCGACTTTATAAGCAGCTTCAGAAGAGTCAACATCATGGTAAGAACCATCATGTAATGTTGCTTTAATATCAATGATTGGGAATCCTGCGACTAAACCTCTATCTAATGATTCTTTTAAACCATCACATGTAGGTTTGATGAATTCTCTAGGAACAACACCACCGACAACTGCATCGACGAATTCGAAACCTTTGCCTGGGTTTGGTTCAAAGTTAATCCATACGTGACCATATTGACCATGACCACCAGATTGTTTAATGTATTTACCTTCACAGTCTGCAGTTTTACGGATTGTTTCTCTGTAAGCAACTTGTGGAGCACCAACATTAACATCAACTTTGAATTCATCTTTTAATCTTGTAACCATAACATCAAGGTGTAATTCACCAACACCAGCGATGATGTTTTGGCCTGTTTCTTTATCTGTATAGAATCTGAAAGTTGGGTCTTCTTCTGATAATTTGATTAAACCTTGAGTCATCTTATCTTGGTCAGCTTTTGATTTTGGTTCAATAGCTTCTGAGATAACTGGATCAGAGAATTTAATTGATTCAAGAACGATTGGATGATCTTCATCACATAATGTATCACCTGTTGTAGTTGATTTTAGACCAACTGCAGCACCGATATCACCTGCCCAAACTTCGTCAACTTCTTCTCTCTTGTTTGAGTTCATAATAACTAAACGTGAGAATCTTTCTTTTACACCTTTTGTTGAGTTGTAAACATATGAACCAGCTTTAGCAACACCAGAATAAACTCTGAAGAATGCTAATTTACCAATGAATGGGTCAGTCATAATCTTGAATGCTAATGCTGCTAAAGGAGCATCATCTGTAGGTTCACATTCGACTGTTTCACCTAAATCATTTGTACCTGTTGTATGTGCAATATCAACTGGTGAAGGTAAGTAATCAACAACAGCATCAAGTACTTGTTGGATACCTTTATTCTTATAAGCTGAACCTGCTAAAACTGGGAAGAATTCTGCAGTTAAAACAGCTTTTCTAATTGTAGCTTTGATTTCTGGAATAGTTGGTTCTTCACCTTCTAATACTTTCATCATGAAATCGTCATCAAAGTTAGCTAATTTTTCAATTAATTCAGCTCTTAATTCTTTACAGCGACCTAAATATTCTTCAGGGATTTCGCCTTCAGTTGGGTGTTCACCTTTTGTATCTGAATAGAAGTAAGCCTTCATTTCGATAATATCGATAACACCTTTTAATTGTGATTCAAGACCAATTGGGTAAGCAATAGGAGCAGCATTAGCGCCTAATTTTTCACCAATTGAACGGACTGACATTTCGAAGTCAGCACCGATTGCGTCTAATTTGTTAACGAAAACAATTCTAGGAACGTGGTATTTTGTACCTTGTCTCCAAACTGTTTCAGTTTGTGGTTCAACACCGTTTTTACCATCAAGAACAGTAACAGCACCATCAAGAACACGAAGTGAACGTTCAACTTCAGCAGTGAAGTCAACGTGACCAGGAGTGTCGATTAAATTGATACGGTATTTTTCACCTGTACCGCCGTTACCATTGTCTTTCCATTGGTTCTTTTCCCAATAGCAAGTTGTAGCAGCAGAAGTAATTGTAATACCTCTATCTTGTTCTTGTTTCATCCAGTCCATAGTAGCGCCGCCATCATGAACTTCGCCGATTTTGTAAATTTTACCAGTGTAGAATAAGATTCTTTCTGAAGTAGTAGTTTTACCAGCATCAATGTGAGCCATGATACCGATATTACGTGTCATATTAATACTTACATCACGTGCCATATCTTAGTTCCCCTTTAAAATTACCATCTGTAATGAGCGTAAGCCTTATTAGCTTCAGCCATCTTGTGGACATCTTCTCTCTTCTTGACAGAAGCGCCTGTACCATTAGCAGCATCAATGATTTCTCCTGCTAATTTGTCTTCCATTGTTTTTTCGTTTCTTAAACGTGAATAGTTAACTAACCATCTTAAGCCTAAAGTAACTCTACGTTCTGCAGATACTTCGACTGGGACTTGGTAGTTAGAACCTCCAACTCTTCTCATTTTTAATTCAAGAGCTGGCATGATATTACCTAAAGCAACTTCGAAAACTTCCATTGCAGGTTTTTGTGTTTTTGCTTCAACTTTATTGAAAGCACTATATAAGATAGTTTGAGCTGTGCCCTTTTTACCATCTATCATGATTTTGTTGATTAAACGTGTTACTAATTTTGAATTGTAAATTGGATCTGGTAACACATCGCGTTTTGCGACATTTCCTCTACGTGGCATTAAAAATCCTCCTTTCCATTTTTATAATAATAGAATTTTTATTACGTATTTATTTTGCTAACTATTTAGCAGCTTTTGGTTTTTTAGTACCGTATAATGATCTACCTTGTTTTCTGTCTGTTACACCAGCGCAATCTAATGCACCTCTAACAATGTGGTAACGTACACCAGGTAAATCCTTAACTCTACCGCCTCTGATTAAAACAGTGCTGTGTTCTTGTAAGTTATGGCCTTCTCCACCGATATAAGCTGTAACTTCGTATCCGTTTGATAAACGTACACGAGCATACTTACGTAAAGCTGAGTTAGGTTTCTTAGGAGTCATAGTACCAACACGGGTACAGACACCACGTTTTTGTGCAGCATTTTGATCTGTTGTTTTCTTTGCGAGTGAGTTCCATCTTTTATTTAAAGCTGGGGCTTTGGATTTTTCAACTGTTTCTGAACGTCCATTACGAACTAATTGATTAATTGTAGGCATTTTTGAAAATCCTCCTTTCTTCTATATCTTGTAAGCCACATTACCGGGTGTTCCAACTATCTTGTTAAAAAATAGCGTAATCGCCCTATAATTTTGGCACACGCTCGATAAGTATATAATACTAATAATTCTTTGACAAGTGTTTTTTTGAAATTTTTTCATTTTTTAAAACACCCGGCTCGGTTATCTTAAAATCAATATAATTATAATATGAAAAAAGAACTTCACTTTCTTATTTAGTTGAAGTTCTTTGTCTTAGTTAAATATGTTTCTCAATAAAGTTAAATATTGTATCCATTACCATTGGATCTAATTCATTTAATTTTTCTCTATCTAATGAATTATAATAAGCTTCATTAATTGAAGGAGGAATCTTACCTTGGTGTTCACCTTTTAATTCATAATATTCAATTGTAGTCTTATTATCATATTCCGCGGATTCTTTAGTTACATATGCTTGATGATATCTATCTTCTACATCTAAGAATGTATAATGAGGATTATCTTCTAATTGAGTTTTAAAGAATTCATGATTGAAATGATAATCCATAATAGTATCTAATGTACCTGCGATTAATAAATGATCTATATCGCTTTGATTAAAAGCATCGATAGAAGCAAAGTTTCCTTTTTTACCAAATTTAAGAAAATCAAATACTTTAAAGAAGAATTTAAATATACCCATAGCCGCGCCAGAAGTATGAGTTAATTCTTCATGCAAGCAACCATATGGAGTATTGCAACTAGAAATAGAAATAATACCATTTATCTTATGATCATATCTTGTAATATTATTAACTGCATATCCACCCATTGAATGGCCTAATAATATTAAAGGATAAGAAGATAATTCATTATCGCTTTCTACATATTTTAAACAATCATTTAAATTAATTAATGAAGAAGTAAATCCAACTACACTTTTACCTTCACTTAGTTCACAACCTCTAGTATCAAAAGCTAATACAAGATAACCTTTAGAAATCAATTCATTGATTATCTTCATATATGGTTTATGACCAGGTCCTAAGGCATGGGTAAGAACAATCAAAGCTTTGTATTCATTAAATTCTTTTGATGAATATATTTTGCCATTGATATTTAGTTTTTGTGATTTAAAGCATATAGGTTTTTCTTGCATTGAAGGAAAATCACTTGCTTCATAAAACTTTAAGGTATGTTTATCATCATATCTACAAGAAAAGACATTATGTCTAATCTTAAGTGCCATGGTCAATAATATTAAAAACATGACAAGTAATATACCTATGCATATAAATAAAAATATCCACATATTATTTATTCTCGATTAATTGATCAAAGTTATGAATACTCTTTTCAATAATGTTAATTGCTTCTTGTTTTCCTTTTACTTCAGAAACGAATGTCTTTTTACCTTCTAGTTGTTTATATACTTTAAAGAAATGGCAAATTTCATCCATAATATGTTGAGGTAATTCAGAAACATCATGATAGACATTTAAAGAAGGATCATCTTTACAAATTGCGATAATCTTCTCATCTTCCATTTCAGAATCAATCATTTTAATAACACCTATTGGATAGCATCTTACTAAGCATAAAGGTTGAATAGGTTCTTGACACATTACTAAAACATCTAATGGGTCATTATCACCTGCATAGGTTCTTGGAATAAATCCATAGTTTTGAGGATAATGGGTAGAAGTATATAAAACACGATCAAGAATTAATCTTCCTGTTTTCTTATCGAGTTCATATTTCATTTTGCTTCCTTTAGAAATTTCAATACATGCGACAAATTCATCTTTTGAAATTCTATCTTTATCCATATCTTTCCAAATATTCATTTAGTTTTTCTCCTTATCTAAGTTTAAAGCTGCAAGACCTCCTGTCGCGGTTTCTCTATAAGCTTTATTTAAATCGATTCCTGTTTGATACATTGTTTTAATAACCATATCAAAAGAAATTAAGTTTGATGTTGAATCAATAAAGTCAGTAATTGATGCACATTCAATTGATCGTAACGCACCTATGGCATTTCTTTCAATGCATGGAATCATAACATATCCTCCGATAGGATCGCAAGTTAAACCTAATGAATGTTCCATGGCAATTTCTGCCGCACGTTCAGTTAAATCGATATTTAATCCTTTAATATTAGATACAAAAGCCGCGCCCATACTACTTGCAGAGCCAATCTCTGCTTGACAACCACATTCTGCGCCTGAAATAGAAGCATTCTCTTTTATGAGTAAACCAAATAATCCTGCGACCAATAAAGATTCAATTACTTTTTCATGAGAATATCCTTGTTCTTCATAGTATCTAACTAAACTAGGAATAATACCAGAAGATCCACATGTTGGTGAAGTAACTATCATTCCACCAGAAGCATTTTCTTCACTGACCGCGAAAGCATACGCGGATACTAGTCTTTTTTCTTTTCTCGCGCTTGATTCTTCTGGTACACCTTTAGAATAAATTTCTTTAGCTTTGCGATAAACGCTTATTGAACCTGGTAATCTTCCTTCTTTTTGTAATCCAGAAGAAATACAATTTATCATTGTTTGATAAATGTTTTCCGCATAATCTTTAATATCATCATCTTCAAATTTATAAATATAATCAATTAAAGAAAGATTGTTTTCTTTACAATATTTTTTAATATCATCAAAGTGTGAATGAGGATAAATTTCTTTATAGTGTTTTTTATCTTCACCTTTAATTTTGATAATACCTCCTCCAACAGAATATATTGTGGCAGTATCAATAACTTTATTATCTTTAATAATCTCAAAATACATCGTATTTGGATGTTCTTTAACCTCTTCTAAATCAAAAATAAGTTCATGAGGAATATCACCAAATGTTTGATCCGCGATTTTATCTAGTAAATGTCCTTTACCAGTTAACGCTAAAGAGCCATATAAATACATCTTATAATAATCACCATGAGGGCGATATTTTAAAATATATCTAACAGCGTTTCTTGGACCAATAGTATGAGATGAACTAGGACCAGGTCCTATTTTATATAAAGTTTTAATTGAATACATAATGTTACCTCGGTATGTATGTATTATATTATTTTTTGATAAAAATAAATAGATATATTTCAAATTAAAAAGTCATAGTTTTACCTATGACTCATAATAACTTATTTAGATGTTTCTTTAGAAATAATATCTCTTGCAACCCAAACACCATTCGCACCAGCTTGAGCGAGTCCTCTAGTAATACCCGCGCCATCACCTGCGACATATAAATTTGTAATCTTTGTTTCAAATTTTTCATTTACTTCTGGTCTATCTGAATAGAATTTTGCTTCAACACCATATAATAATGTATGGTCGTTGGCGATACCTGGAGTAACATAGTCTAATGCTTCAATCATTTCAATTAATGATTTCATTGTGTTATATGGTAATACTAAACCTAAATCGCCAGGAACTGCTTCTTTTAATGTAGGTTTAACAAAGCCTTCATCGATACGTTTTTGTGTAGATCTTCTACCCTTTTTAATATCGCCATATTTTTGAACAATGACCGCGCCATTGGATAATTTATTCGCAATTTTAGATAATCTAATCGCATAAGCATTCGCATCTTTAAATGGTTCATCAAATTCTTGTGATACTAATAAAGCAAAGTTAGTATTTTTAGAACCTAATTTAGGATCATGATATGCGTGTCCATTACAAACCATTGTACCATTGTGGTTTTCAATAACTACGTGTCCAGATGGGTTAGAACAGAATGTTCTTACTGATGTACCAACTGATGTATTGTAAATAAATTTACCTTCGTAAAGATATTTATTAATGTCAGACATAATAATATCATTAGTTTCAACTCTAACACCGATATCAACTCTATTATTATGCATTTCAAGTCCGTGTTTAGATAATACTTTAACTAACCATTCAGAACCATTTCTACCAACTGCAAGAAGAACATATTTTGCGCTTATTTTTGTACCATCTTTAAGAGTAATACCTTTAATAGTATTATCTTCAACAATGACATCATCAACTTCAGTCGCATATGCATAATCAACATGAGGTTTCATTTCTTCATAGATTGATTTTAAAATTTCTAAGTTGACTTCAGTACCTAAGTGTCTAACTTGGCTTCTTAATAATTTTAAGCCAACTGCGATACCCTTTTTTTCAATTTCTAATACTTCTTTAGTATAAGGATCTGTTAATTCAGTAGGTGCGCCATGTTTTAAGTTAATGGAGTCTACGTATTTAATTAAATCTAATACTGTATCTTCTGGAAGATAATCAGTCATCCAACCACCGAATTCAGAAGTAATATTAAATTTACCATCTGAATAAGCACCACTTCCTCCAAATCCTGCGGTCATAGAACATGCAGGTAAGCAACCTGATTCACCGCTTGGATTAACTGGGCAATGTTTTGCTTTACCCATTAAAATAGGGCAACGTCTTCCATAGATATCTCTACCTTTATCAATTAAAAGGACCTTTAAAGAAGGTGCTTTTGACATAAATTCATAAGCTGAATATATACCTGCAGGACCTGCGCCTACAATAATCACATCATAATTACTATTCATTAACTACTCTCCTATAATTAATATATTTTCTTTCTAATAACTGTTTGATATTTGTCTGGTCCAACACTGAACATAATAACAGGGACTCCGACAACTTCTTCCATCTTTTCAATGTATTTTTTTGCGTTTTCTGGAAGTTGATCATAACTTGTTACTTTAGTGATATCTTCTTCCCAACCTGGAAGTTCAATAAAGTGTGGTTTACATCTTGCGAAGTCTTCAAGTCTTGCACATGGTGCGACAACTTTCTTACCATCTAATTCATAATAATCACAAATCTTAATTGTTTTTAATCCTGATAAGATATCAAGTAACATAAGTGATAAACCAGTTAAACCATTTACTTGCGCGGAATATCTATTGATAACCCCATCAAACCAACCAATTCTTCTTGGACGTTTAGTAGTTGCACCATATTCACCTGCACGGTCACGAATATCTTGTGCTAAAACTAAATCATCATTCATTTCAGTTGGGAAAGGACCTTCACCAACTCTAGTTGTATATGCTTTTGTAATACCTAATACTTCATCAATCTTAGTTGGGCCAAGTCCAGAACCTGTACAAGCACCCGCGGAAGATGCATTTGAAGAAGTAACATATGGATAAGTACCAAAGTCAATATCAAGTAATGTACCTTGTGCACCTTCAAATAAAATCTTTTTACCCTTATTATATTGTTCATTAATAAGAGTTACTGTATCACAAACCATTGGTCTAATTTCATCCGCGATTTTTTGATATTCAGCATATGAAGATTCAAAGTCAATTGGTTCTACACCAAAAGCTTTTAATTGTTCATTTTTTAAAATAACGCTTTGGCGATAGACTTCTTTAAAATCCGGACCAACAAAGTCACACATTCTAATTCCATCACGAGAGATCTTATCTGTGTAGCAAGGACCAATACCTTTTTTAGTTGTACCAATCTTTCTTGCTCCTAATCTTTCTTCATTTAAACCATCTAATACTTTATGGTAGTCAAATAAAACATTCGCTCTATCGGAGATAAATAAGTTATTGCATTTAAATCCTTTTGATTTGATTTCATTTAATTCTTCAATTAAGCTCTTTGGATTAATAACGCATCCATTGCCTAAGATATTAATAATTTCATCTTTAAAAATACCTGATGGTACTAAATGTAATTTATAAGTGTTTCCATCAAATACAATTGTATGTCCTGCATTATCTCCCCCAGTAGAACGGACAACTACATCTGATAATTCACCTAAATAGTTAGTAATTTTTCCTTTACCTTCATCGCCCCAACAAGCACCGACGACAATAATTGTTTTTCCTTTTTCCATTTTAATTTACTCCTTTACCCCAACACTTTTATATATTTCATCTACATGTTTCATATATCTTTGTAGATCGAATATCTCTTTTAATTGTTCTTCATTCAACCACTTAGTTTCTTCAAGTAAGCTTCTAAATTGAACTTTTTCATTTAATGCCTTGAATGTCAAAGGTTGAATTTTATCATATGCCTCTTCTCTTGACCAACCTAAAGAAACTAATTTATTTAATACTGATCCTGAGAAGATAACTCCATAAGTTAAATAAATATCTTCAATCATCTTATCTTCATAAACGACTAGATTATCAATAATCTTTGTAAATCTATTTAACATATAATCAAGTAATGTTGTTGAATCCGCCATAATGATACGTTCCGCGGAAGAATGAGAAATATCTCTTTCATGCCATAAGATATTATTATCTAACGCGGTATTAACATATGCTTTTATAACTCTTGCACATCCGCAGATGTTTTCACTACCAATTGGATTTCTTTTATGTGGCATCGCGGAACTACCTTTTTGTCCTTTAGAGAATCCTTCTTCTACTTCATGGACTTCTTGACGAGATAGATTTCTAATTTCCATTGCCATCTTTTCAAGTAAAGAAGCAATAAGGGCTAATACTTCAATGTAATAAGCATGTCTATCACGCGATAAAACTTGAGTTGAAATCTTTGCTCTTTGAAGTCCTAATTCATCCGCGACCATTTGTTCAATTTCGATTGAAGTAGTAATATAATTACCGACTGCTCCGGATAATTTACAAGCTTCTACATCTTTTCTTGCTTCTATAAATCTAGCTATATCTCTTTTTAGTTCATCATACCATAAGGCATATTTTAAACCAAAAGATGTAATTTCTGCGTGCATTCCATGAGTTCTACCCATAATAGGTGTATTTTGATAAGTTAATGCTTTTTGTTTTAAAGTTTCTAATAATTTATTTAAATCATCTTGGATAATATCATTAGCTTCTTTAAATAATAATCCATTCGCAGTATCAACAACATCGGTAGAAGTTAATCCATAATGAACCCATTTCTTTTCATCACCTAATGATTCAGAGACAGTTCTAGTAAATGCAATAACATCATGTTTAGTAATTGCTTCTAATTCTAATATACGATCTATATCAATTTTTGCATTATCTCTAATTTTGATATAATCACTTTCTGGTACTACGCCAATTTGACTAAAAGCATGTGTGGCAGCAATTTCAACTTTTAAAAATGAGTTGAACTTATTTTCATCTGTCCATACTTTTTTCATTTTCGCTAAAGAGTATCTTTCAATCATAATATCACCTAACTTTATTTTAACTCAATTGGGTTTAAATTAACTATAAAAAATAAAATAGACTTAGTTACTTTAAATACACTCTATCTAAGAGTAAGTAAACTAAGTCTATAATTTGTTCTATAATTATCTTTTTTAAGTATGGTAAAGCCTACGCTAAGACAAGAATGTTGAAATTTGATTTCATTTTGAAGTCTTGAAAGCATAGTTTCACCCCCAACGAGTTATATTTTAGCATTTACATCAAAATAATTAAATAATTATTTTAATAAATATTGTAAGAACGCATTTGTTTTAACATTCGTTATTAAGAACATTTTTCAATTAAATGAAAAGTTGAATTTCCATTTTTTATATTTGTTTCTTTCACATTAACATCAAATAATTTTGTTAATGTCATAGCAACATAGTTTTTTTAATTCTCTAAATTCCAAATATATGTCTTTCCTTGTTTTATAGAATAATAGCCAATATTTGTAATGATCATATGTTCAATAAAATCAATCTTTAAACTTAACGCTAAAGTATCTAATTGACTTGTAAATAAAAGATCTTGTTGGCTTGGTCTAAAAGAATTAGATGGATGGTTATGAAGCAAATAGAATCTCCTTCCACCATCTTTTAAAACATGTTTAATAACAATAGTCTCACTAATGGAGATAGAATCTTCACTTCCTTTACCAAGTTCATTAATACTTAATATATGGGAACTTCTATCCATTACTACTAAATATAGAACTTCTTGCGATGAATCTAAGATGTTTCCATGGATTATTTTTGCAATCTCATATTCACTATATCTTTTTATATCAGAAATAGTATTTTGCTCTAAACTTCTTTTATATAAATAAAACGAAGCTGCCATTTTGACAGCTTTCGCCTTAGATATACCCTTTATGCACATCAGTTCGTTAATTCCTGCATTCACTACTCCATTTATCCCATTAAACTTTGAAAGTAGTTCATAAGCGATATCTAATGCTGATTTATCCTTGTAACCACTGGAGATGATGATTGCGAGTAATTCAGCATTAGATAATGAATTAAGTCCATAGAGGAGAGCTTTTTCTCTTGGACGATCGAAGGTAGGAATATCTTTAATCTTGGTCATACTTCTAACCCCATGAAAATTTCCATCCACCAGGTAAAGTTGTACTTCCCTTGCTAGACATAAATAATCGATAAACAACTACCGCGACAATCGCAGTGACTAATACTGCCATAATCGCAGTTAAGGTAATTGCTTCGCCACCAACAATGAGTGACATTTCTTCATCATTTAAAATCCTCATAAATTTTCCTCCTCTATATATATCTTTTGAGGGTTTTAAGCAAAAATCCTAAAAATATTTTTATTTTTTTTAAAAAAAGAAAAAAGTTGAAGAAATTAATCCTCAACTTTGATAGTTAAAATAGTATTTAAATTTTTAATTATAATCCAACTTTAATAAAGTTCTTTTTACCTTTTTTGATAATTAAACCTTTTTCAAGTTGAACTTTAGATATCATTAATTTAACATCGCTGACTTTAGTTTCATCAATAGATACTCCGCCTTGTTCAACACTTCTTCTTGCTTCTGATTTAGATGGTAATAAGCCGCATGAAACAAGTAAAGTTAAAATATCAACTTGATCATCAACTAAAATTGAAGGATCAATCTTAGTTAATGGCATATCTTTATCTACTCCACCATTTTTAAATAATGCTTCTGCTTGTGCAAGAGCTTCTTTATAAGCATCTTCACCATGGATGAAAGTAATAACTTCTCTTGCTAAAGCCTTATGTGCTTCACGAAGTTCAGGATGCTCTAAATTCTTCTTTTCTAATTCTTCAATTTCTTCTTTTGATAAGAAAGTTAAGAATTTTAAATAATCGATAACTTTGCTATCTTCTGAATTGATAAAGAATTGATACATTTCAAATGGTGTAGTTTTATTTCTATCTAACCAAATAGCTTTACCATTTGTTTTACCAAATTTAGTTCCGTCCGACTTAGTTAATAAAGGCATTGTAAAACCATATGCAGTTTTACCTTCTTTCTTTCTAATTAAATCAATACCCGCGGTAATATTACCCCATTGGTCTTGACCTGCGACTTGGAAAGTAACTCCTCTAGTTGTATATAAATGCCAGAAGTCTAATGCTTGTAAAGTCATATAAGAAAATTCTGTAAATGTAATTCCAGAATCAAGTCTTCTTCTAACAATATCTTTATTGATCATATAATTGACATTGAAATATTTACCAAAGTCTCTTAAATAATCAATTAAATTTAATTTACCTAACCAATCGTAGTTATTAACAACTTCAAAACCAAATAATTTAGTTGCTTGTTCTTTTAAGCAATTAAAGTTGTGTTCAACTTGTTCATGTGTAATCATTGGTCTTTCTGCATCTGGTTTTGGATCACCGATTAAACCTGTTCCACCTCCAACAAGTAAGATTGGATGATGGCCAGCATCTTTTAATCTTTTTGAAATTAAAAAGCTTGAAAAGTGTCCAATGTGTAATGAATCTCCAGTTGGATCTGTACCAATGTAGAAAGTAACTTCTCCATTGTTGATTAAATCTTTAATCGCAGGATCGGATACATCTTTAATTAATCCTCTCCATTCTAATTCTTCATAAATTCCCATATTTTTTCTCCTTTACAAATAAAAAACGTCCCTATAAATAAGGACGAAAGAATCGTGTTACCACCTTAATTCGTAAATGATTCACACCATTTACCTCAGCGAGTTATATTAACTCAATACGTTAACGAGTATTACTCGGCTTACTCTACATTATCAAGCAGCAGCTCCTAGATGTATTCATTTTTAACTTCTAATTGTTTTTCATCAACCAACAACTTTCTAAATAGAGTTATTAAAAATTACTTCTTCTATTCATCGCTTTATATCGAAAATTATAAAAAAATAAGAAGTCATTGTCAATCACTTCTTATTTAGTCTTTCAAACACTTATATATAAATTTATAAGTTGTGCTTTTATATAGTTTTTCATGTTCGAAGTTTACATATAAATGTTTACTGAATGGGAAATTATATAAATAGCATTCACTCTTACATGCTTTTTTGTTTTTAATAGAAAATTCATTAGGAACAAAATTATCTCCAGATGAATATATTAAACAAACAGGAACATTACATCTTGATAATGAATCTGTTGTATTGTGTCTTTTAATATTGACATTGAAATTACCGATAACTTTATTATTTAAACTCCATAAGATAAGTTTTCTCATTGGTAAAATAAAATATTGTCTTTTTAAAATATAATTTAGTTCATCATAGACAGAAGTAAAGCCAGATTCAGCGATAATACCTTTTACTTGGGGAGGTAAATCATCACATATGCTTAAAGCCATATATCCACCCATAGAACAACCTTCTAGAATAATAGAAATATCTTCACCTTTTAATTTAATTAAATAATCTATCATTGATAAAAGGTCTTTTCTTTCTTGTAAACCCATAGTGACATGTTCACAAGGTGACATAGGATTACCCCTATTTTCCATATAGACCATATTGAATTTTAAATCATCATAGATATATGAATGCATACCATAATTCTTTTCACATATAATTCCATATCCTGGGATTGATATTATATAGTTTTTAGAATCAGTATTTGAGTTTCTAAAATAAGCTTTAATGTTATATCCATCAAACGCAGGAATTGAAATGATTTCATCAAAATAAAATTCCTTAACATTATTAAAAATATAATTATTAAAACGGCTTGTGGTTTTATTACTATCTTTAAGAGATCTAAATTTAAAATGTATTTTATCTCTTAAAAATATTTTTTTATAGAAAATATTAGATATGCAAAAGCAGACTACAACCAGTAGTAAAATAATAACTGCAGCGATTATGTATAAAATATATACTCCTGGCATAATACCCTCCTTAAATAATTTCTATAATTTTTACTTCAAACTTTTTCGCATCTATTTCAATTTTAACTTGATCAACGAAATATTTTCTTGTGATGTGGATAATTCTATTTTCATCATCGATATCATCAACAATTAATTGACCTAGTTTTAATGCTTCATTGTCTTTTCTTATCTTAATCCAATGCTTGTAATAAGCAAGAACTTCTTCATCAATTTTATCTTTATCCCAAATCATTCCTCGACGGCAATCAGGATCATCTTCTCCAATCATACCAACTTCATCACCATAATAAATCATTGGCATACCTGGAAGAACCATTTGTAATGCAAGTGCGAATTTTAATACTTTTTTCTTTTCTCCTACCTTGCTTAAGAATCTAGGAGTATCATGAGAATCAATTAAATTCCATAATAAATTTCTAATTCTTACATTCAATCTAGAATTAACATAATTGAAATCATCAATAAAATCAGAACATTTATATTTCTTATCGAGACATAATCTTTCTACTGATTTATTGAATTCATAATTCATAACAGTATCAAATTCATCACCTTTAAGCCATTCACTTGCTTCATGCCATACTTCTCCAATAATTAAAGTTTCTGGTGCGATAGATTTAACATATTTTCTAAATTCTTTCCAGAATGAATGAGGAATTTCATCCGCGACATCAAGTCTCCATCCATCAATTCCCATATCTAAATAAGTTTTAACAACTTTAAAGATATATTCTTTTACTTTAGGATTAGTGGTATTTAATTTAGGCATTCCTGAAGAATAACCAAATGTTAAATATGTTGGTAAAGCTTTAGATTGTTTTTCAAAATCAAATTTAACTGGGAATTTATTAATGTAATACCAATCTTTATATTCGGATTTTTCTTGTTTCTTTAAAACATCTTGGAAAGCAAAGAATAACGCGGATGTATGATTAAATACTCCATCAAGAATAATTCTAATGCCTTTTTCATGAGCTTTTGTAATTAATTCTTTTAAATCTTTTTTGCTACCGAAATCAGTATCGATTTTTAAATAATCTTCAATGACATATTTATGATCAGTATGCGATTCAAAAATTGGTGTTAAATATAAAACTTCAACGCCTAAATCTTTTAAATAATCAAGTTTAGAAGTAATACCTTTTAAGCATCCTCCGTATCTTTTTTGTTCTCCTGCGACAGGAAGTTCATACCAAGATTCATCTGTATTTCCATCTTTTCTTGCGAAACGATCAACAAATATTTGATAGACAATACTACCTTTAGCCCAAGAAGGAATAACGAATAATTCATCATCTTTTACTGAAGTAGAAAAATCAAACATGTAATCTAAATCAGAAATAGGTTCATCAAAGAAATGATAATTACCATAGTAAGTAACTTCTTTATCATCTTTTAAAATGAAGAAATATCTAACGCATAAAGCATTGGAATCTAAAATGATTTCATAATAGTCAAATAATTCATCAGAGAATGATTTATGCATTTGAGATTGATAAACTTCTCCTTCATCAACTCCATATTTATTTAAATATTTATCACAGAAAGCAAGATAAACACTAGTTACATCATCTTTCTTAGTACGTAACTTAATAACATATTTACCTTTTTCTAACGCATAGACGAATTCTTTATCCATCTTATGACAAACTGCTTCTTTGATCATAAATTTTCTCCTTACGCTTATATAAGTATATCATACTTATTAAGAATTACAAATTAACTCTTAATATGATTTTAACTTCTTAACGTATTTAAATGTTTCTTTTTCACCTTTTTGTTTTAACATTGTAAGCCATTTTTCTAATTCATTATAAGTTTCTATATGCATTTGGCATTTAGCTTCATGCGATATTAAATAGATTAAAGGATCTTCATTTTTATAATCTTTTCCTTTATATGTCTTACTTGCTGCGATACGATCTGCGAACATTTCTTTTAAATATTTTAATGGCATCTTAATAGGTCCATATCCTCCAGAAGGAACTATATCTGACCAATATTCGAAATGATGTTTATTTCTACCCTTATGGTGTAACCACGCTTTTGAATAACCATGTAGTTCTCTTTCTTTTGCATTTGGAGAACGATTACCTTGATAATATTTCGCTCCTGGAATGAATTCAGTTAATGAATATTTTGATAAATCATGAACCATTCCTTGGAAAGGTATCCCTATTTTAAAACATATGTGTCTTACTTTATGACGATGTTTTGTAATAGTTATAAAATGTTTAATAGGATGCATTTAATTACCTCCTTGATATTTATTTTTGATGAATTCACCAACTCTAAGTCCATCGACCATACTTGAAGTAATTCCTCCAGCATATGAAGCACCTTCTCCACATGGGTAAATTCCTCTTATATTTGTTTGACCAAATTCATCTCTTAAAATATGAATTGGTGAAGAAGATCTAGTTTCTACACCAGTTAATATATTATCTTCATTTTTAATCGATGTTAATTTATTTCCTAAAGATATTAATCCCATTTTCAAAGATTCTGCGATAAAAGAAGGTAAAATTTCATCTAATGAAGCAAAATAATATCCAGGTTTATAACTAGGAATTACCTTACCAATATGGGTAGATTTTTTTCCTTTAATAAAATCTCCAACAAGTTGAATAGGCGCAAAATATGGATAATCTTTATTAAATGCCTTCTTTTCAATACTCTCTTGGAAATACATACCATCTAAAGGATTACCTTTATAATAATCTTCGACATTAACAGAAACTAATATCGCCGAATTAGCGTTTTCTAAATCTCTTTTAAAATAACTCATTCCATTAACTAATATTGAATTTTCTTCTGTATTAGAAGCAACTACTTCTCCTCCAGGGCACATACAAAAAGAATATACACCTCTTCCATTAGGTAAATGAGTAACTATTTTATATTCTGCCGGAGGAAGATCATATTTTAAATTATCTTTCCCGTATTGAGCGATATTAACTTCTTTTTGAAGCATTTCAAGTCTTACACCAATAGAAAATGGTTTAGGATTAATATTTACTTTCTTATCTAATAACAATTTAAAAGTATCTCTTGAAGAATGACCAATCGCTAAAATCAAATCATCGGTAATAAATTCTTTAATTTCGTTAGTTTTTAAATCTAATACTCTAACTTTATTAACATGATCATCGATCGTATCAAAATCAATAAATTTATGTTCAAAGTATACTTCTCCACCTAGAGAAATAATCTTATTACGAATATTTTTTACAACATTTCTTAGATTATCACTTCCAATATGTGGATGTGCGAGATAACCAATTTCTTTTGGTGCTCCATATTCAATTAAAGTATCTAAAATAAATCTAATGCGATCATCTTTGATTCCAGTCATTAATTTGCCATCAGAAAAAGTACCTGCACCACCTTCTCCAAAACAAACATTGCTTTTAGGATTAAATACGCCTTCATTTTTAAAGCTTTCCACATCTTTAATACGCGAATCAACATCTTTACCCATTTCAATAACAATTGGTTTTAATCCAGCGTTTGCTAAATAATAAGCGCTCATTAATCCACATGGTCCTAAACCTACAACTATAGGTCTAGAATTTGATTTTAATAAAGGAATAATATATTCATCTTTTTTAGAATCATATAATTTAACATTCTTATTATTAGAAAAATCAAAGTCTTTATTTAAAATAACTCTTAAAGAATATACGTATAATAAAGAATTCTTTTTTCTTGCATCGAGAGCTTTTTTAACAATCTTGTAAGATTCAATATATTTTTTATCTATGCTTAAAAAAGAAGATAATTTATCTTTTAATACATCTTCTTTTTCATATATTTTCAATGTGAGGTTGTTTACTACAATTTCCATAATTTTCACCAACGAAGTTATTTTAACATTTTTAAATATTTATTTTAATTCTTTGTTATTTAATATTTTCTTTTTTTCACGATAAAATTTATCAAGGCTGATATTAAGAATCTCCGCGGCTTTTTTCGCTGTCATTTCTTTTTTTGAAATAAGTTCAAGGCATTCCATCATTTTAACGCGGGATACTTCAATTGGTTTTCTTCCCTTATAAGCGCCTTCTTTTTTCTTTATTTCAATTCCTTTTAATTGATTTAGTTTTAAATTCTTATAACTTTTTTGATATAGATAATAAAGAAATTTAAACACTTCTTTTTTTGATAATAAAGAACCATCCTTCATTGTTACGTTATTTCCTAAAGCGATATTATTTAAAACATATTTAATAATCGCAGGAGTTGTATTTTTTCCTTTTATATCTTCCACGACTACATTTTGATAATCTTCAAAATAAGTCATATAAAAATTATCGCCAGAATATTTATTTGTCGTTCTACATAAATATTCAATAGGGTATCATTTTATTTTTGCAAATTATTATCGTTTATAAATACTAATCTGTTGTCTTTAAAATAATTTTTAATTCTTTTTGCGTTGCTTAAGTATGATAAATAACTTCTTACTGTCGATAATATAAGCATATATTTATTGTAAGATATCTTTAAATTATAATGTTCAAAGATATGCGCGGTACATTCAGTACAATTATGTTCTTCTTTTAAATAATCCAATAATACTTCAATAATCTCGCTTACTTTATCTTGGTTATATAATACAACTGGTTTGATATTAGTTGTTACTTCACTATGAGATGGAACAACTATCTTTCCATCTAAAGAAGCAACAAAATCTAATGAATTGATATAACCTTTAACATCATATATTAATAAGATATGTTGTTTGTCGATTAATGATATAGATCCTAATGTATCTGCGACAAAATATACTTCATCTATAGTTTTAATCCCTATCATTCCATAGTGATGTCCTGGTAAATGAAAATAAGTTAAACCTTGAGGTATTTCACTTAAACCATATATTTCATCATTTTCTTCAATGTGCATTAATTTGCCATCGTATTCATCAAGAGGATATCCTCCATAAAGAAAACCAATATCTAATTTAGGATCTCTAAAAAATCCTCTTTCAACCTTACTTGCGATCATTTTAGGATGATATTTTTCATTTAAATAAGTACAAGCTCCTGAATGATCGGCATGGCAATGAGTGAAGATTAAATATTTTAAATTGAAATGATTATCTTTTAATACCTTATCAACATATGGAGCGTCATAAGAAGATCCGCAATCGATGAGGCATACATCTTTTGAATCATTTAAAACATATAAACCAATGTTTGTTGGTCCATCAATATAATAAGTATTTCCTTTTAAGTGGTGTAATTGATACATACTAGTCTTCCTTCTTTCCAGGAACTAAAGTTGCATTAAACATTGATAAAGCAACATTTACTTTATCCATTCTTAAAGTTTCTTTCCCTTGCTCTAATTCTCTAACAAATCTTAATCCAAGTCCTGAACGCATCGCGAATTCGACTTGAGTGAGACCTGCTTCTTTTCTTTTTTGTTTAACAAATTTACTCACATTATTCATACTATCACCCATATCAATTTATACCTTTTAAGGTATAATTACAACTCAAATTATATCTTTTATACCCTTTAAGGTATATTACGCATAATAAAAAGGCTCATAAGAGCCTAAATAATATCATTAATATCGCCATTATATGTATAAGATTGTTTCTTTATCTCATGAGGAATCATAATATAGCCTTTATCAATACATACATATTTTGCATTTGCATTACGATATGTATTTTGTAAGAAAGGATATTTAATCCATACAGGAGTTGAATAACCTACTCCTAGTTCTAAATAAAGAATCTTTTTATTTCTATTTTCTTTTATAAAGTGATCGAAATTAGCTTTTGCTTTATACCAACCTTCATCTTGAACAAATAAATCATCACATCTTAAATTTGTAGTCATTGGTTTTCCACATATTGGACAATAAGGTATTAAAGAAGAAGGTATTTTATGATCTTCATTAATATTAGAAATCATCTTCATAATAATATCTTTATTATCATATGTTTTATTATGACAAGGAACGCTACATTGGATTAAACCATAGTCTCCTTGCATATAATAAATTCTTTCTTTATCAAAACCTGCGAGGTTAAATTGATGATCAACATTTGAAGTAATAACAAAATAATTCTTATCTTTAACTAATTCTAATAATCTTTTATATAAAGGTTTTGCTCCTTCTTTATAACGATTTAAATAGATAAATTTGCTCCAATATCCCCACATACTTTCTAAAGAATCAAAGTCATGGAAACCCGCGGAATACATATCGTTATATCCATATAAATCATGCATATACTTAAAATTATCTAAGAAGTTTTTTCCTCCGTATTCAAATCCTGCCGCAGAAGATAGTCCTGCACCGGCACCAATACAGATAGAATCCGCTTCATTTATTAATTCAATCAATGTTTCTTTTGTAATATTCATAATCTTCTAAACCAAATACGTTAAATATAATTTTATCAATTGATGTATCTTTGTTATTTAATAAATATTCTTTGCATGTATTTATGGCAATCTTACTTGCTTCATTTTTAGGAAAACCATATATACCAGTTGAAATGCAACAAAACACAATACTATTTAATTTCATTTCATTAGCCTTATCTAAGCATGCTTTATAGCATGAAGTTAAATCATTAATATTCGATGAAGTTAATTTATTTTGCACAATTGGTCCAACTGTATGGAAGATATATTTAGAAGGTAAAGAATAACCTTTAGTTACTTTACATTTTCCATTTTCTTCTTCATGTCCTTGTTTTTGCATAATATCAATTAAATCTCTTCTTACTTGTAAGCCAGAAAAAGAATGAATCGCATTATCAATACAGCTATGATTAGGAACAAAACAGCCAAGTAATTGACTATTGCAAGCATTAACAATTGCATCAGCTTTTAAAGTAGTAATATCACCTTGATAGATCGTTAAATGGTCTTTATATTCTAAAGAATCAACATCTACAATCTTCTTTTTCTTTAATTCATTTTTAAGTACTATATCTTGAGAAGAATAATATTCATCGCTTAGATTATAAGGCATAGTAATATTCATTAAGCTTCTAAAAGTATTAAAATCAGTTTTTAAAACTAATGAATTGATATTATTAACTTTTGATAAATAAGAGATACAATATTTTAATTCATCCATTTTATTTTTCCTTGATTTCACTAGGTGCAGAATAGAAATTATATTTTAAAGCATGGATTTCTTCTAATTTATAAGTCACTAATCTTCCATCTCCAGGTTTATATAATTGTGAAGGTCCTGTAGGATCTTTTAAAATAGCTTCTTGAACTTCGATTCTATTATCTTTAATTACTTTCGCACTTACTCTTATCCAAGATCCCATATCATACATTCCAGATATTTCAATATAAGGACTTGCTTCTAATTCTTTATATACTTCTTTTCCAACACCGGTACAAATATAAGCGTGATCTTCAAATTCAGTAATTGAAGAAAATGGTCTTACTTTAGGTTTAGAATCTAAACCACTAGTCGCGATATAAAATACTTTTACTTTTTTTAATTCATCTACAATATTATTCATGTTATTTCTTTCCTTGGTTTTTTAAATCTTCTCCCCATTTTTTCATTACTTGAATAACAGGAAGTAAAGAATTTCCTAATTCTGTTAAAGAATATTCAACTTTTGGAGGAACAACTGGATATACTTCACGATGTATTAATCCATCAGATTCCATTTCTCTAAGTTGTTGAGTTAACATTTTTTGAGTGATTGGAGATAAAGATTTCTTTAATTCATTAAATCTTTTAGTTCCTCCCATCAATTCACGAATAATTAATATCTTCCACTTATCTGAAATAAAATTTAAGCATGTTTCAACAGGGCATGCTGGTAAGCTTGCATAATCTATCATAGTTCTTCCTCCATAGTTTCATTATTAACTATAGTATACAATAAGATACCTTATTTTGATACAACAGAAATTCTTTCTTTATTAAATTTATTTCCTTCGATGATATCTTTCATCGCTAAAGCATAATCATCATAGCTAATAGTTGATTCACCTTTAGAATTGAAGATTAATTCTTCTCCTCCAAGGATATAGCCATTTGTGTTAACTCCATCAACTACAAAGTTACAAGCTGGTGATACATAAACCCAGTTTAAAGATTTTGATTCTCTTAAAGTTTTTAATCCTTCTCCATGTGCGGAAGATAATGGTTTCCAACTATCTGGGAAAGAAGGTCCCATATCAACGCTGATTGTTCTTTCTTTATTAACGAATAATGAACCTGCACCACCTACTACATATAATTTAGTAGATGTATTTTCTAAAATGTTCGCTAAATGTTTCATTGCAATTGTAATATTTGGAATAGTTTCACTAGTCCATCCTCCAACTGCATCAACAATTACATCATAGTTTTTTGCTTCTTCTTTAGTTAATAATGTAACATCTTTTTGAATATAAGTTTTTACATTACCTTTATTTTCACTTTTACCTAAACCTACTACTTCATGTCCTGATTTTTCTAATGCTTTTGCGATTCTTCCTCCAGCATTACCGTTAGATCCAATAATTAATATTTTCATATTTTTAATACTCCTTTTTTGTTGTAAGTTGGTACCTTTAACTTACAAATGCATTATAAAATATGAGTTGCAAAATAAAAAGTACGCACTTTAAAGTGGTATAGTTACCATTTTGATACTGTGTGTACTTTTATTTAAATTATTTTAATAAGTAAGCGATTAAGAATCCAATAAAGAAACAAGCTTGTGATAGCCCATTACATATTTGTTCTATCCAGTTAGATTTAGGATCACTTGAATCTAGTTTTATTGCAAAAACCACCATCATTGCCATACCAATAAATCCTAATATAAGGAATACAATACAAAATTGATTTAATAATGAATTAAAGAAGATATTCATATTTTCATTAAAACAAGCAATAATAAATCCAACAATCATAATGACAAATCCAATAGGCATAGCGATACGCATTTGAATAAACATTGCCCATATATTTTTGTTTTTAGTCGCGACTATTATTTTCCAAATTACTTTAATTAAACCAGATAAGAATGTAATACATGCACCGATTATAAAAATAATACTAGAAAAAGATAATCCTAAAATAATACTTGCAAGACCAAAGAAAATAACAGGTAAAGCATCAACTAATGCAAGGGAAACGCTGAAACCTTCAGGAACCATATCTTTTGATATTTTTTGTTTCATCTATAACACCTTATTTCCTTTGACATATTTGCCAATTATATCTCTTTCATCAGATAGATATATCGCGGTAATGATTCTATTTTCTAATGTTAGTTTATTAGGATGTTTAATTCTTGAATCATCAATAATTACTGCATCAAATTCATAATCTTTTTCAAAAGAGCCTACTTTGCCAAAGAAACTTCCTCCAGCCTTTGTTGCAAGAAAGAATCCTTCCGCTTCACTTAGATATTTATATTGTTGATCTAAGATTCTCCATCTCATCTTACTGGCTTTGATAGTTTCTTCAATTGCTTTAAACATATTTAAGCTTGTTCCCGCGGCAATATCAGAACCAAGTCCTATATTAAATCCTTCATCAAGATATTTTCTTACTGGCGCAATACCACTTCTTACATTGATATTAGATTCAGGACAATGGACAATATATACTCCATTATCTTTCATTAATTTTAATTCTTCATCAGTTGAATATACGCAGTGTGCCATAAGAGTAGGACAATCTTTTCCACCAAATAAGCCATGTAATGCATAAGCTTCACCATATGTTTTTGCCTTTGGACAAAGTTTTTTAACCCATTCAATTTCACTTAAATTTTCTGATAGATGTGATTGAACAGGTAAATGATATTTAATTTGGATTTGTTTTAATTTATCTAGTAATTCATCACTACAAGAAGGGATAAATCTTGGAGTTAAAATAGGTGTAGTATTTTTATAGTTTTTCTTACTAACATCTTCTATCCATGAAACAGTATCTAAATAAGATTTATTTGTATCTTCTTTAATATATTCTGGACAGTTTCTATCCATGTTTACTTTACCAACACTTGTTATTAATCCAGACTTTTCAAGTTTATCCATTAAATAGATAGTCGCGTTGTTATGAACTGTTCCAAATATGCAAGCTCTAGTAGTTGAAGAATGTAATAGATCATCAACAAAAATATCATAGGCTTTTGAAGCATAAGTTATATCTTTATACTTAGATTCTTCTGGAAAAGTATTAACATTTAACCAATCGATTAATTCTAAATCCATGCCTAACGCTCTAAAAGTATATTGAGGAGCGTGCACATGCAAATCAATTAATCCAGGAATAATAAGTTTATTTTGATAATCTTCTATTTTTTCATTTTGGTACTCTTTAGGTAAAGTTGTATATACACCTTCAACTAATCCATCTTTTGTTACTAAGTAACTATCTTCATATAAATCAAACTTAGATGGAGAGGAAGTAAATACAATATCCCCATGTAAAATTTTAATCATAAAATCACCCATCCATTATTATATATGAAAGTTAGTATTATGTCTATTTTTAATTTTTCAGTGGTATTCTCATTTTTAAAAACTCCGAATTATTTTCTTTAAAAACACCGAAAATTACTTTATATACATTTTTTAGAATTATTTTTAATAAGATAAATTATTAGCCCTACCACGTCCGCGAGTATCCAGCCAATAGGGATCGATAACCAAATCCAAATAACTCCTAATTCAGTATAAGGGGCTAAAGTATAGGATAATAAAACTCTTGTTCCTAAAGATATAATTGTTAATATTAAAGATATACTAGGTTTACCAATACCGCGATAATATCCATACCATAAGAATAATATTCCAATTCCTACATACATAGATCCTTCTATTTTTAAATATTTAGAACCTTCTATAATAGTTTGTGTTTCACTTTCATCTATAAATATCTTCATTAAATTATCGCTCATAAAGAAGATAAATATCGATACTACAATACAGAATATACTAGAAATTATAAAAGCAATTTTAGTACCTTTTTTAATCCTAGTTTCTTCATTTGCCCCATAGTTTTGTGAAGTAAATAATGAATAAGCATTACCGAATTCTTGTGCAGGCATATATGCAATAGAATCTATTTTCACTGCCGCGGTAAAACTAGCCATAATAATTGTTCCAAAGCTATTAACTAATGATTGAATCATTAATATTCCTAGATTCATAACTGATTGTTGTAACGATGTTGAAAAATCAAATCCCATTATTTTTAACATGCGAGATTTTTCAATTTTAAAATCTTCTTTCTTAAATCTTAATATAGGTAATTTAATAAAAGAATATATACTTAATCCTATTCCAGATACTCCTTGAGCGATTATTGTCGCAATCGCGGCACCTATAACGCCCATAGATAACCCCATTACAAAATAAATATCTAAACCAATATTTAATAAACAAGCTATACCTAAAAATATTAAAGGAGTTAAAGAATCTCCTTGTGATTTTAATAAATAACTAAAGAAGTTATATAAGTATGTGAATATAATACCAATGAAAACAAATAAGACATAGTCTTTAGTCATGGTATAAATTTCACTTGGAATATTTAATAAATTTAAAATTACATTAACGCCAGGATATATTATTAAATAAAGAATTATTGTGATAATTAAAATAAAAATAAAAGAATGTACAATATTCTTTTTTAAGCTATCTTCATCTTTTCTTCCATAATCTTCAGAGAATATTGCACCTGAACCCATGCATAAACCAATTATAATTGAAGTAATAAATGTCATCAAAGTATAAATAGATCCAACCGCGGCTAAAGCGTTTTGTCCTAATACTTTACCAACAATCAATGTATCTGCGATATTATAAACTTGTTGAAGAAGATTGCCTAATATCATCGGTAAAGAAAATAAAAGCATCTTTTTTGCGATTGAACCAGTTGTTAAATCTTTACTATTCATAATATCTCCTAAAGTAATAAGATTATATCATAATTAAAAATAGAAGGCATTATATTATACCTCCTATAAGTTTTTAAATTGCTCTTCAAAGAATTTAAGCCATAGTTCTTTAATATGGCTTTCTTCATAGTTAGAAGCTAAATTATACGTAGATTGTTTTAATTTAGTTAATGCTTCTTTATTGGTTAAAACTTCAATTATTTTCAAAGCAAAATCTTTTGGATTTTCTGAATCAATAATAAAGCCATTTTCATTATTAAATACGCATGAAGAAGTAGGATCTTTCATTTCTTTCCATATTACAGGTACGCTTAAAGAATTAGCTTCAATAACCGATAAAGGGAAACCTTCAAAATTAGAAGTGATAACATATAAATCACTATTTAAATAACATGGTTCTAAAGAAGTAACACCGTTTATAATA
>CAVFKD010000002.1:75530-83126 GCA_963623095.1 bacterium
CATTTTAATTTATTTTTCTTATCAACTGCTTCTTTAGTTGAAGTAGTTAAAAATACAATGTGATTAGGTCTTCTAGAACCTGTTTTTAAAAATTTAGAAAGAAAACTATTATATGAAGTTGAATTAAAATGGAAATGTTGAATGTTATATCTCTTTTTTGAAGCAAAAGCTAATAATTCTTGGCTTCCGAAAACAAAAATATCATCAGTAGAAGATATCTTTTTTAACTTATTTCTTATAAAAAATCTTCTAACAGCATAAGTAATATAAAATTGAAAAATTAAATTAAATGCTTTTAAATAATGCCTATTTTGCCAATAAAGTCCTAAATTACGATCGAATTGGATAACATCTTTAGGGAAAGATATATCTTCAATAATTACATCCTCAGGAATATCGTATTTAATATTATTTTTATCAACAACATCAAAAGGAACTAGATGTATTTCATAATCATTATGAAGCATTCTAATTATTTGGAGGGTAACCATTTCTGTTCCTCCAATATTATTTAATTGTTGTAAACACCAATATATCTTTTTCATAAATCTTCCCTTCAGATATAAAACTAGATATATTATAAAATGTTTTCTATAAAAATCAACTTTTGAACATAGGCATAGCGTTAAAAAAGTGTCATTAGATGTTGCTTGATTAAATTATTAATTCTCGCTAATTGTTATTAAAATTTAATTATATGTATATATTATTGTGTGATAAAAACAATTAAACAAAGAGTTTTGCATTTAACGGTATACCAAAAAGTCTATGATATGCACCCGCGAAAAGATCTACTAAATCATCAATATCTAAATCGTCATCCTCGCATTTAGTAGAAACATAAGTTCCGAATCCTGCGCAAAAAAGATCTAAATAAAAATTAAATTCCTTCTCAGAATATTTCTTTTTAGATTTTTTTATAAAAATATTAGCTTCGTCTTTGTATGTTTTAATTAGAAGAGATTCGATAACCGAATAATATTTAGAATTTTTAATTTTAAATATAATTTTTCTATTAGAATAAACATCATTAATAACATTATATAAATAATCTTTTAAGTATGCTCCTTCATGATAAATAGAGTAATTATTATGCATTTTTTCAATCAAAGCATATTCTAGTACACTAAAAGTATCTTTAAAATGATTATAAAATGTCTGTCTAGATATGTGAGCTTCTCTTACGATATCTGAAACTGTTATATCATCAAAATCACGTTCATTAATTAGTGTCAAATATACATCTAATATTTTACTTTTCATATCTATTCTAGGCATAATTAATCACCTCTCATTTTATCTTCTATTGAATCATTATCTCTATATATGGATTTATAATACAAACTTTTACATTCTTTAAAACTTAAATTAGAATTATTTTTAACAATATTTTTATAAGTATCATCCATACCTAATAATTTTCTTTTATTTAAGATGAATTCCTTTAACTCTTTATAAGCTTTTTCATTTTGTTTTACTTGTTCTTTTAAATAAATCGCAAGAGAAATTAATTTTTGTTTAAATAAACACATATTAACATTATATCCATTATGCATTAGTTTTTCTACAAAACATTCTCCTCCACATAAAGATACAAAATCACAATTAGAACAGCTTTCTTTTAAAAATCCTTCATCTAATATATTTTGAAATGTATTAGGATTAAAATCAACTATATTACATTTATTATTTTTATATTGACCTAGTGGAACGCAAGGAAAAATCTCTTTATTAATATTAATAAAGATTCTGCCTCCACCTGCATCACATCTATTTAAAGATATCCCATTACAAAATACTCGAGAAATAAACTTACCAAAATAATCATCTCCATTAAGTAATGCATATAATAATTTATAATCATTTTCATTTATTTTTTCTAATAAATATAATGTTAATTTTTCATATTCCTTACACCACTTTAAAATGACTTCTTTATCAAAATAAAGTGATCTAACTGGTTTAACACTTATAGTATTAAATGTTTTATTGAGATTAATTAATTCTTCCGTCAAATTAAAAACATTATTAGACAAAGTCATCGCACAACCTAAAAATTCTTTATGTTCAATATTTTTTATATTATTGAATATTTGCTTATATGTACCTTTATTATTAATAAAAAGTCTATTACTATCATGATACTTTCTAGGGCCATCAATAGATATACCATATAGTATAATACCAGTGGTTTGTATTTTAGTAATCATGTCTTTCGATAATAATGTCCCATTAGTAACAAATGATACATTTACTTCTTTTCTTATCTCTTCTTGCTTCTTATTAGCATATTCTGCGACGAATAAAACACCTTCTATATTAGTAAGTGGTTCACCATCTCCGCTTAAATCAATAAAGTATTTTTCTTTGTCTTTATATTTATTAAATAAAGTATCTAATATTTCTTTAATGTCATCATTAGACATTAGTTTATTCTTTTTATCATCATTAAAACAATACTTGCACCTTAAATTACAAGTAGAAGAAATTTCTAAGCAAAAAGTAATACGAGGATAACTAGAACTTGTTATCCTCGTAGGTTTATTAATTAAAAACTTATTATTCGTCAAATAATCAATACTAGATGAACTTTGTCCTGATTGAGTTTCATAATAAAGAATTTTATTATTAAAACTAATCTTTATTATTTTTGCCATTAATACTCTTTCTATTATCTAAGTATCTAACTAAATCTAATAATAATAAAATAACAGTTACTATAAAACCTAATGCAAATACAATAAATAAAAAGCGCATTATATCATATGGAGTTACAGTGAATAATATATTATAAAACACCCTTGAGTATTCAATCACGATACAGTAAGCGATATACATACCCAAGAAGCCTAATAAGCTAACCCCTGTAATGCAACCTAATGCAATGTAAGTACCTTTTTTCATAAATCTCTCCTTTATTAACAATATTCGCAGAAACATTCTATCTTAATCGTTTCTGATTGGTTATGTGTTTCATAACCTATTTTATTAGTTATCCCTATATCAATATAAAATATAAACGCATTTGATTTAATGTCTTCTGTAGTTTTATCCATCTCAAAGATATAGTAAGTATTTAGTTTATATGTAACTGAGCCAGCAACATCTAAATTAGAACAAGTAAAATTCCATTCTATTTCTCTTGAATTACTTGGAGAATACTGTTTAGAAATATACGGGTCAGAATAAGTTGTAGATATTTCGCGATTATATGAAACAGTAAGTCCTTTTCCTGCCGCTCCACTTAGTGATATTCCATCTTCTAAATCAATTCCGCATTTTAATTCAGAATTAAAAGTATATGCTGAAGAAGAGGAACTAGTAAATGTAGTCGTAAAACTACTAGTGTCAGGTAGGGCAGTTATAAATTTAGGATCATATGTATTAACGATACCTGAACGTTCACTTCTACAATGTAAATATCCATTATAAAGTTGATAAGGCAAATAATTATTATGTCCGTTAAGTAAGGCTTGATATCCCGGCGTATATTCAGCAGCCACATTAACAATAAATAAATTAGACTTATATGTAAAAGGAGTCTTATACACTTGAACATCATAGTAAACGTATCCGGAAGAAGAATCTAAAATCTTGTCAGGATTAGAAAAACCTCCGATATGAGTTAAACCATTAATTTCACTTGTTTCAGATTCAGTTTCTATTTCATCTATAGAATAACAAGTCTGTATTTGAGAGTTAGAAAAAATAAGTGAAGATGTTAAAAATAGTGATAATACTTCCATATTTTTCCTCCTCATTTATAAGCAAATTATAACATTTAAAAATTTTATTACAATTTACACTTTTGAGCATTTTGTCCATTTTCATTTTTTTCTTAACTATAAAATATCATATTAATTTTCACATTAAAACCTATATATTTTAATTATTTTTATAATTTTCATTTCTTTCACTGATAAATGTTTTTAATATATAGTCAAAAGTATGAAGGAGTATGAAACAAATTCATTTACGCTATCTTTGTGAAATAAGTCATTGAAATATGTAAATATGCCATAAGAATTTAAATCATATCTTTTTTAGATAATTTGAATTGTATCTTTAATACTTCATAGTTTCTAAATTCAATACTTTAGCGTTGTCTAAGTTCTTACCATAATGGGTAATCGCAATAACTATTTTATCTTTAGATACATTATTTATAATATCAATAATGTTATTCGCATTAATTAAATCTATCTTAGAATTAAATTCATCTAATAATATTATTTTACTATTAGTTAAAATGGTTCTCGCGATATTAAATAATTGTAATTCTCCAGTTGAATAATCAGATTCAATAAATTTAACATTAATATCATTTATCCTGCTTAATCCCACTTTATTTAATACATCATATATATCATTATCTTTAATATTACTATCAAGTAATGTTAATTCTTCTTTAATACTTCCTCCAGTAAAGAAAGTATCTTGATAGACAATAGAAAATACTTTAGATTTAATATCATCAGATAAATAATAAGCATCTATATTATTAATTAATACTCTACCTTTAAGAGGCTTAATTAAGCCATATGTCAATCTAAATAAGGTGGATTTACCACATCCAGATCGACCAATTAAAGTAAGTTTATCATTCTCAGAAAGTACATAATTAAAATCATTTATAACCATGTTATCGTTATTATAACCATAAGATACATGATCATATTTAATTGATATATTAGTTAAATCTATATTTGATATTAAATCATTTTTATTATCTTCTTCTAGTAAGAAAAAATCATTGATTCTTGATATAGAAGCTAAAGATTTTTGAATGGTTTGAATAGACATTCCTAAAGTTTCAATTGGTGAAAATAAAGATGCTATTAAATCAATCATTGATACTACTACGCCGCAGGAAAGGGCGAATATGATATTAAATTGGCTAGATAATATAATAAGAAGTACAATCATTATATATTTTAAAATATTAATAACTGGAGAATAGAATGAATCATAATTACTAGACTTGGTAGAAGTCTTATAATAAGTATTTAATACTTCATTATATTTAGATATTATCTTGTCATATATTCTAAATGATTTAATGGTTTTAATATTATCTAGATTCTCTTTAACTAATTTATTAACTGATGCTTCTATTGACTTATTATCCTTTTGAGATTTAAACATTCTCTTTTTGATAAATAATGTAAATAAGATAATAATAGGTAATACTAATGTAACTATTAAGCCAAAATATAAACTATACAAATAGATAGATACTAATATACCAATAATCTTAATTAAATCTATTACTAAGGTTATAACACCTTCTACGATTAAAGAATTAATCTCATCTACATCATTTGTAATATTAGCTTCTAATTTAGATGAATCAATTGAAGATAATATCTTATAAGACAACTTGTGTATTTTTAACATCATTTCTATTCTTAATTCTTTGCTTAATCCATTAGATATTAAAATAAGTAATACTTTTTCTAAATAAGATATTATATATACAGATATATACATTCCTGTATACATTAAACTTATTACTAATAATTGATCAACTAATTTATTAGGAATATAATCATCAACTATTAATCTAAGTATCTGGGGAGGTATTAAAACTATTAATGTAGATAAAATAATCACTAATATCGTCAATAATAAGATTAATTTATGATTCTTAAAATACTTTATTATGCATTTATTAACGTTCATAAATACCTCCGATTAAATCATTAAAATCTTTGTCTTTTAATAATTCTTCATATGTGGATAATACATACGTATCATCTTTTAAAAATAAGATATAATCTAATTTAGATAAGATTTCTTTTTTGTTATTCACAATTATTAGAATACTATTTCTAGATTCATTTAATATGTTATTTAATATCTCTTCACTCATCGATATATTAGTCGCATTAAAAGGATCATCTAATAATATGAGATTTGAAGATGAAGACAAGGCTCTAGAGATTAATAATCTTTTAATTTGTCCTCCTGATAAATTAGTATTATTATGAGTAATTATTTCCTCTTCTTTATTATTAAATTTATTAATATCTTCATCTAATAATGTATCTTTAATATAGTTAGAATTATTAGAATCATCAAAAGATATATTATAGTTAATACTGCTTTCAAATATCTCATTATTCTGAGGTATATAAGATATAAAATGATCGATATTATAATCTTTAATATCTTTTAATTCTAAGTTGCATAACTTAATAGATCCTTCATAATCATATAGACCTGATAAAGAAGCAAGCAATGTTGATTTACCTGTACGTATTAATCCACATATACCCATAGATGAGCCATTATTTAACGTAAAAGAAATATCTTTAATCTTAAAAGAATCATCGAATCCAAAGCTTAAATGGTTAACTTCTAATTTATAATCTTTATTATCTATGATAATAGATTTAGAAGTATCTACATTATTTAAATAAGGTTTTATTCTTGCCCATGATACTTTAAAACTCGCAAGTGCATTAAATAATTTACCTAGCTTAGATGCTTTTCTTGATACTAATAAATAAGTAGTTAAATAACTTGAGAATGTACCAATTAACCAAATATTATTAATTACATTATTTGAACCATTATAGATAACAAATATTAATCCAATTAAAGAAATCGCTAAATATATGGGTTCTAATGAGTCTTTTAACATCATTGATTTAATAGATGCCTTTTCTAGGTTATTTTGTGATTCTACATATTTATTAAAATATCTTTTAGAACAACCAAAACCCCTGTAATATACTTCATTATTAATTAAATTAAGAGTTAAATCTTTATTGGATGAATATACTTTTTTATATTTAGATACACTTTTATATATTAAGTTTTTTAATAATCTGGATATTATAATCGCAAGGATTATAAATACATATGAAATTAAAGTAGTCTTATAATCCATTATTAATAGATATATGGTATATCCTAAAAATAGAATCAATGTATCAAATGCTTCAGTTAAAGCTTTTCTTACTCCTTCCGCGGTATCTTTAATATCGCTTAAGTTTCTATTCATAATATCGCCTTTAGATAAAGATTCATTCAATGATATATCTTGATATAAAAGATTTTTAAAACTAACTTCTCTCATTGTAAGACTCATCCTATTGGCGAAGTCTCTAACAAAGAAACGTTTTAAATATCGATTAAATTGAATAAATATTACAAATACTAAAAATGAAATGGCAAAATATAAAATATATTTACTATCATTAGATGTAACATAATAGTCGATTAATTTACCTTGTAATATTGGTACAAAGACCATTAATACGTTATATATTAATCCTGATATGGTAACCAAGATAAAAGTTTTTAAATTCAACTTAAAATATGTTGATATAGAATCATATTTAATCTTTTTCATTATCAATACCTTCAAAATGAGTTTTTCTTAAACGTTTAGATTCTAAATATACTTTATTAACTAAATTTAAAAATGTTTGTTTATCTTCATCACTTAATACACTTGTAATGGCATTAAAATACGATACTTCTATTTCATACATACTATCTTTAATAGAATATCCCTTAGATGTAGCTTTAATTAATTTCTTTCTTGCATCTTCACTATCATCAAGTATTTCAATATAGCCTAATTTT
>CAVFKD010000003.1:0-2729 GCA_963623095.1 bacterium
ATCCATAGTTGAATAATTTATAATATAAATAGATTTATTTTTAAGAAGATAAATAAAATTATGATTAGATTTTAATAAATTATTTTTAATTAATTCTTCTTTTAAGGAATATAATTCATCTAATTTATCATTACCTTTTTTTATAAAAGTGAGATTTTTTAATATTTCAACACTAGTATCATAAGAATAAGATTTCTTCATTAAATAAAGAACAGCTTTTTCATCATAACTAAAATAAACATTATTAAAGAGTTCTTCTTTAGTAATGAATTTATAATTATAGGAAAAGTCATTGTTAATTATTTTTAAAATTTGTTCTTTTGTTGAATTTGGACAAATAATAACGCCTGTTTTATTTAGTTTAGTTAAATCATACATATAAAAAAGCCTCACACATATATATTATACATATTTTGTGAGACTTTTTTGTCACTTATAATAGAAAATTACATTTTTGTAGATGAACGTTGAGAGAATGTTGCGCTTAATTCATAATCTCTAGTTGTTAATTCACCTTTTAATAATTTAGTTAACATTCTCATTGCGATAGAACCAACTTCATACATATCAAGTTCTAATGAAGAAATAGTTGGACGAGCAATAATGGAATATTTTGTACCGATGACTGATAAAACTTCAATATCTTCTGGAACTCTTAATCCTACATCAATCGCAGCATTTTGTACTGCACAAGCAAGAGATGAACGTGGGCAAATAAAATATCCATGTTTAATTGATTTAAAATAGTCAACGAAGTAAGAATAAACTTCGTGATATGAATCGCTGCAAGAGATAGTTTGTAAATGATCTTCATTAATTGTTTTAGAAGCAACTTCTTGTAATGAATCAATTAATTTACCTTGAGTTGGAACATGTAATAATGTTACTTGTTTATCTTTAACATAACCATTTAATACTTCTTTAAACGCAGTTTCTAAATTTAAAGTAATAGAACCAAGTTTTTCACCTTTAATTTTATTACCGATAATAATTGTTGGAACATTATATGATTCAATAGAGTGAATATCTTCTTCACCGAGTTGGTCATCAAAAATAATCGCGCCATCAACATGAGAAGTGATTAATTTAGAGATGACATCTTTAGCTTCTTCAGAAGAATATTTTGTAACAAATAATGTTGTTTGATAACCGTAGATTTTACCAATATCAATCATACCAGAAAGTAAATTAGTGATATGTACATAGTTTGTATCTGGAATAACAATACCAATATTTGTAGTTCTAGATGTTGCAAGTCCTTGTGCAAGAGCATTTGGTCTATAACCTAATTTCTTAATTGTTTCTTCAACTCTTTTTTTGGTTTCAGGAGTAACATTTGATTGATTGTTAATAACTCTTGAAACAGTTGCAAGAGAAACACCTGCATTTTTTGCGACTTCATAAATTGTAACTCTGTCTTTGTATACACCCATATAACATACCTCCTAGTTATAGTCAATTTTCACAACAGCGTGAAATCATTTACATTATATATGAAAATATTTTCATAGTCAATACATTATAGCTAAGGTAGAGATATTTGAAACGGCCAAAAATTGTCAATTATTATTAAAATATGGGAAAAATATGCGAAAAACACAACTTTTTATTTATGTAAAATTTTCATAACAAAATAAAAAGACTATATTCAGAATAGTGAATATAGCCTATCTTTTTGTAAATTTATTTTTCTAAATCTTTAATAATTGCGACACCTGAAGAAGCACCAATTCTTGTTGCTCCAGCATCGATCATCGCTAAGAATTCTTCTTTGTTATGGATACCACCTGATGCTTTAACACCCATGATTTTACCAACAGCTTTTCTCATTAATTTAACATCTTTAACTGTTGCTCCTCCAGTAGAGAAACCAGTAGATGTTTTAACAAAGTCTGCTTTTGCTTTTTTAGATAATTTGCAAGCTTTAATCTTTTCTTCATCTGTTAATAAGCATGTTTCAATAATGACTTTTAAAACATGACCTTTAGATGCACGGCGAATCGCTCTAATTTCATTTAAGACGTATTCATCATCACCAGCTTTTAATCTAGAAATGTTGATGACCATATCAACTTCTTCTGCGCCATCTTTAATAGCTTGTTTTGTTTCTTGTACTTTACTAAAAGTTGAAGTTGCGCCAAGAGGGAAACCGATAACTGTACAAACATTTACATCGCTTCCTTCTAATTCTTTTTTACATAAACCAATGTAACCTGGGTTAACACAAACTGAAGCAAAGTTATATAATTTAGCTTCTTGGCATAATTTGATAATGCCTTCATCAGTTGCATCTGCTTTTAATAGAGTGTGATCAATATATTTTGAATATTCCATTTTTAATAATCTCCTTGTTATTAGTTTACTATATTTAGTATATTAAGTCAATTTATAGTAAAAAAGGCATAAAAAAAGACTCATTACGAGTCTAACATTCGTTAATTAATCTTTTTTTGATTCGACAACTTGCTTACCATCGTAGTATCCACATGATGGGCAAACGCGGTGTGAAACGATTGTTGCACCACAATTAGCGCATTTAACTAAACCAGTGATTTTTAAGTTAAAATTTGCTCTACGCATTCTTTTTGCTGTCTTTGATGTTCTTCTTGCTGGAACTGCCATACTTACACACCTCCTAGGTCATCCCTAATAATTGACACGTCTAACATTTTAATTGATATAATTAGTTGTGTCAACAATAATTTTTAATTTTATGATTTTTTGTTAAT
>CAVFKD010000003.1:2739-65960 GCA_963623095.1 bacterium
AGATAATAGTTTTATATTGGCCTAAGAGGTTTTCTTCTGATGCAATTGATACTTCAATGTAGTTAGAAGCATGACCTTGATATTTTTTAGTCTTAGGATTATATGTTTCAAATATGACATCTAATTCTTTTCCAATAAATTTAGATTCATATTTTTCTTTTAATTCATTACCGAGTTCAATTAATTGATGGACTCTTTCTTTTTTGACTTTTGGATCTATTTGATTAGGCATTTTTGCCGCGAGAGTGCCTGGTCTAATTGAATAAGGGAATACGTGGAGATAATCAAAACCACATTCTTTAATAAATTCTTTACATTCTAAGAATTCTTCATTTGTTTCTCCAGGGAAACCAACAATTACATCGCAAGCTAATGCGATATCTGGACAAGCTTGTCTAATTCTTTTAATGGTGGATAAGAATTGTGCTTTATTATATTTACGATGCATTCTTTTTAATACGCCGTCACTACCTGATTGTAAAGGAATATGTAAATGATGGGCAATGCGATCATTATTTTTAATAATAGAGATAAATTCATCATCTAATTCTGATTCTTCCATTGAAGAAATTCTAATTCTTTTAATACGTGGTTCTTTAATTAAGATATCTTTTAATAAATCGTTAAAGAAATAATTTTCTTCTTTATGGTCTTCACCATAACTTGCAGTATCAATTCCAGTTAAGACTATTTCTAAAAATCCATTATCCGCGAGATGTTTAATTTCATCAAATATTTCTTCTTTAGGTCTTGATCTAGTATTACCTCTTGTATAAGGGATAATACAATAAGAACAGAAATTATTACATCCATCTTGAATCTTGACAAACGCTCTAGTATTTTCTGAATAAGAAGTGATTTTTAAGCATTCATATGCTTCTTTACGATTATCTTTATTATATGCGACAATTTGTTCGCCTGAAGAACAATTATCGATGATATAATCAATTAATTTTTCACGATTTGTTGTTCCAACAACTACATCAACGCCGTCAATTTTGGAAACGATTTCTGGATGAAGTTGTGAATAACAACCCATAACTGCGATTTTAGCATCTGGGTAATTTGCGATAGCTTTTCTAATCATTTGACGAGATTTTTGCTCTCCGACTTGAGTAACTGCGCAAGTGTTGATGACAAAAATATCACACTTATCATCAATTGATTCTGTGTAACCTTGTTTATTTAATAATTCTTTAATAGCTTCAGTTTCATAAGTGTTAACCTTACAACCGAGGGACAATGTTTTATAATACTTCATCTGGTGATTTTCCTTTACTTACGGCATTAAATTTCTTTAATGAACGAATATTAATTTTACGAGATAATTTTTTATAAGCTTTTCTTGAAATAAATTCATTATCTAATAGTGATCTTAAAAATTTATTTCTGTTATTTGCATAAAAACAATCTACAACGTTATGAACTCTATTTAAAATATCATTCTTGTTAGGATTTTTAAGATATTTATCAAATAGAGAAATTGATATATCAAGTCGACCTTGATTATTAATAATAAATATTGTTTCAAAATCTGCGTGATAATATGCACATGTTGTCGCATCTTCTTTGATTTTAATTAAAGAAGTGAAGGGACTTTCAAATAATTTGTAATTGTAGACATCAAAACAATCAATACATGTAGAAGCAGGTTTTGATTTTAATTCATCATATGGATAAGAAGATAATTTTGAACATTCATCGTTATAAATTAAATTTAAACCAACTGAATAAAATGGGATATAGATTCTTGCTTTATCAACGATAAAATAAGGAGCGTCAATCGCATCTAAATCTTTCCAAATGTGTTCTTTAATGTAGGCATCTTTATCTTCAATATTTAAATCAATAGCTTCTTGAAGGTATTTTTCTAATCCATCTTCAAAGATTTTTTTATTTTGCATTCCACGAATTAAGATATTTGCTTCGATTACTTTAAAAGGATTATTTTCTCCAGTAGAGATTTTATATTTGGAATTTATTTTTGTGATTAAATTATTATTTTCAACATAAAAATGATATTCGTTACTACGAGTAGGAATATTCTTTTTCTTTATGTTTAAAAAATTAAATAATTTCATAATTAATCCTTTTCTAATACTAATGCTAGAGAAGTAAGGGCATAGAATACCGCGGTTTCACTTCTTAAAATTCTTTTTCCTAGCGATATAGAAGTATAGCCGACTTTTTTAGCATATTCAACTTCTTCTAATGAAAATCCACCTTCTGATCCAATTAAAATAGAGACGGATTCATTTTCTTTAATTTGACTTATTCTACTTAAGAATGAAATTTCATCTTCATTTTCATAAGCGATAAATTGATGATCAAAATGATATTTAGAAATATCTTTATAAGAGATAACATCTTTAATGACTGGAACAATATTTCTTTTTGATTGTTCACTTGCTTCAAGGGCAATTTTATTAAATCTTGCAAGTTTTTTATCTTTGTTTTCGTTAGTTATTTTTGCAATGCATCTTGAAGATTGAACTAATATAATTTCATATACACCTAATTCTGTTGCTTTTTGAACAACTAAATCAAGTTTTTCACCTTTAGGTAAACAATACATTAAAGTGATTTTATTTTTTAATTCGTGATTTTCATCTAATTTTTGTTTAACTTTTATTTCATAAGGAGAGACATTTGAAACATAGCAAAGATAAACTTCTTTATTGTATACGCATGTTATTTCATCATTTTCTTTCATGCGCATAACGTTTTTAATATGGTGAAGTTGATCTTTATCTAAAGATACAATATCATTTTTAATTTCGTTAACAAAATATCTTTGCATATTAATCTTCCTTTCTTAAATTTCTTAATAGAGCAATTTCTTCTTTGTAACCTTCTAATTCATTTGGTGTTTCTAAATAGAAAGGTAAATCTTTTAATAATGGATGATTGATGATTCTTTTTATTGCTTCTAAAGGCATAGTACCTTCTTTAATTAATTCATGACGATCTTTATGGGAACAAAAAGGATTTTTTGAATTATTTAAGTGAATAGCTTTTAAATATTTTAAACCAATTATTTGATCAAATTGATTTAAAACTCCATCTAAGTCATTAACAATATCATATCCTGCATCATAAACATGGCATGTATCTAAAGTAACACCGAGATGGTCTTTTAATGTTACTCCATCAATAATAGCTTTAATTTCTTCAAATTTAGAACCAATTTCGCTACCTTTTCCTGCCATAGTTTCAAGTAATACTATTGTATGTTGATCTTTATTTAATACCTCATTTAATGCATCGATAATATATTTAATTCCAATATCGACTCCTTGAGATACATGACTTCCTGGATGGAAATTATACATCGCATTAGGAATTCTTTCTAATATTGATAAATCATCTTTAAATACTTCAATCGCGAATTTTCTAACATCTTCTTTTGCAGAACAACAATTTAAAGTGTAAGGCGCATGGGCTAAAAAAGGACCATAATTTAAATCTTTAGCCATTTTTAAAAATGATGCAAAATCTTCTTCATCAATTTCTTTTTTTTGACAACCACGTGGGTTTCTTGTAAACCATTGAAAAACATTGCCATTGATAGAATTAGTATCAATAAGCATTTGTTTATATCCATTTGAAGAAGAAACATGACATCCGATTTTAAACATAACTACCTCACTTTAATCTTAACATATTTAAGAAAACTTTATTAATTATATAATAATTAAAATGATTTATGATACAATAATTTATAATATTTGAAGGTGATATACATGGAACTAACGTTAAATTTAAAAACTTCTTCTTATAAGATTGTCTATGGACATGATATTTTAAAAACAATATCTTCTTATTATGATTTTACTAATAAGAAAGTTTTAGTTGTGACTGATGATAATATTCCTTTTTCTTACATAGATGAAATAAAGAAAGTCATACCTACTTTACACACATTAATTTTACCTCATGGAGAAGAAACTAAATCATTCCCATATTATTTAAAAATAAACGATGAACTTATCAAATACAATTTTTCTAGAAATGATTGTATTATCGCTTTAGGTGGAGGAGTCATTGGTGATTTGGTAGGACTTGTTAGTTCAACATATAAAAGAGGTATTGATTTTATTAATATTCCTACATCTACTTTATCAATGATCGATTCTTCAATTGGAGGAAAAACTGCGATTGATTATAACAATATCAAAAACATCATAGGTACTTTTTATCAACCTAAATTAGTATTAATCGATTTTGATACTTTAAAATCATTGCCTTTAAGACAAGTAAATAATGGATTAATTGAAGCATTAAAAGCAGGTTTTATCTTAGATAATTCAATCTTGGATTTATTCGATCAAGAAGATATATATTCTCACTTGGAAGAAATTATTATTAAAGCAATTAATGTAAAAAAATATTATGTAGAAAATGATGAAAAAGAAACATCGATTAGAAAAATATTAAATTATGGTCATACATTTGGTCATGCATTTGAAGCTCTGGGTGGATTTTCTTCTTCCTTATATCATGGTGAGGCGGTCGGACTTGGAATGCTAATTGTAAGTGATGAAAAAGAAAAAATGATGTCATATTTAAATAAATTAAATATCAAATATGATTTTGATATCGATGAAAGTAAGATTATTCCTTTAATTTTAAATGATAAAAAAGTTAATGGTGAATATATTGATTTAATCTTAATAGAAAACAATAAAGGTGTTATTAAAAAGACCAAATTAGATGAACTAAATTCTTATTTAAAAGGAGGTATGGAATATGTCAGATTGTTTAGGAAATAAATTAAAATTGACTATTTTTGGAGAAAGCCATGGAGAATATGTCGGTGCGAGTATTTCAGGACTTCCAAGCGGAATTAAAATCGATGAAGATTTAATTTTACAAGAACTTTCAAAAAGAAAAGCTAATGATGCTTTATCTACATCCCGTCAAGAAGAAGATAATTATAAAATCATTTCAGGCGTATATAATGGTTATACAACAGGAACTTGTTTAAGCGTATTAATTCCAAATACCAAACAAAATTCTTCTGACTATGAAAAAGTTTTTAGACCAGGACATGCTGATTATACAGGATATGTTAAATATAATGGTTTTAATGATCCTCGTGGAGGAGGACATTTCTCTGGAAGATTAACCGCGCCATTAGTTGTTATAGGTGCGATAATTAAATCATATTTAAAAACTAAAAATATTTATGTAGTTTCAAGAATAAAACAAATCCATAACGTTAGAGATAATTCTACTTTTAAAGATGTCTATCAATTATTAGATTTAGATAATAAAATATTTCCTGTTTTAGATCAAAATAAAGTGGGTTTAATGAAAGATGAAATTTCTTTGGCAAGAGATGATTTAGATTCTGTTGGAGGTATTATAGAAACTTATATTATCAATATGCCTGTTGGAGTTGGTGAACCATTTTTTGATTCGATTGAATCTTGTTTATCTCATGCAATATTTTCTATTCCTGCGGTAAAAGGTATTTCTTTTGGTGAAGGATTTAACTTCGCGAATATGTTAGGAAGCAACGCGAATGATCAAATGCAAGTTATCGATGATAAAGTAACATTCTTATCAAACCATAATGGAGGAATAAACGGGGGAATTTCTAATGGTGAAATAATTGATTTTGAAACAGTTATTAAACCTACTCCTTCCATTTATAAAAAACAAGAAAGTGTATCTTATGATCCTTTAAAAAATATTCATCTAGAAATAAAAGGAAGACATGATCCTTGTATTGTAAGACGTGCTTTACCAGTTATAAATGCTTTAAGTGCTTTTAGTATTTTAGATTTATTGCTATTAAAAGGTGAATAATATGAAATATGGATTAATTGGAAAAACGTTAAAGCATTCTTTTTCTAAAATTGTCCATTCTTATCTCGATTCAAAAGATTATGAACTTGTATCTTTAAATGAAGATGAATTAGATTCATTTTTAAAAAGAAGGGATTTTTTAGGAATTAATGTAACTATTCCTTATAAAGAAAAAGTAATTCCTTACTTGGATTATGTATCTGAAGAAGTAAAAGAAATTGGTGCTTGTAATACGATTGTAAATAAGAATGGTAAATTATATGGCTATAATACTGATTGTTATGGATTAGAATCTTTAATTAAACATTATCATTATGAAATTGAAGATAAGGTAGTCGCGATATTAGGTACCGGAGGAACTAAAAATACAACATATTATTTATTAAAGAAGTTAAAAGCAAAAAAGATTTATGTTGTAAGTAGAAACCCTAAGGGAGAAGAAATTAGTTATAATCAATTAAATTCTTTAAAAAATGAAATTGAAATTATTATTAATACTACACCCGTAGGAATGTATCCTAATAATGAACAACAAATCATATCAATTAAAGGATTTAATCATCTTAAAGGAATCATTGATGTAATTTATAATCCTTTAAATACATTATTAGTTTTAGAAGGAAAACAAAATCATATTAATTCTCATGGAGGATTATATATGTTAATTGGTCAAGGTATTAAAGCTAGTGAATTATTCTTAGATAAAAAGTATGATAAAGGAATGTTAGATAGAATCTATTTTGATATTTTAAAAAAGAAAGAAAATATTGTTTTAATTGGAATGCCTATGTCTGGGAAAACTAGAACTGGTAAAATACTTGCAAGTTACATCAAAAAAGATTTTATCGATATGGATAAACAAATTGAAAATGATGAAAAACGTAGTATTAATGAAATATTTTCTACAGATGGAGAAACTTATTTTAGAAATGTAGAATCAACATTGGCTAAAGAACTTGGCATTAACCAAGGTAAGGTTATTTCCACCGGGGGAGGAATTATTTTAAATCCATTAAATATGATGTATTTAAAACAAAATGGTATTGTTATTTATTTAACAAGAGATTTTGATAAACTTGTTTATTCTTCATCTCGTCCTTTGACTAAATCAAAAGAAGAATATTTAGCTTTAGAGAAAAAAAGAAAACATTTATATTTAAAATATAAAGATATTCATGTTAATAATTCAACCGATAATGTTGATGAAATCATGAATTTTATTAAGAGGAAATTATATGAAAAAAATTCTCATTATTAATGGACCAAACATTAATTTTGTCGGTATTAGACAAAAAGAAATATATGGAAATAAAACATATTTAGATTTAGTAAGTGATTTAGAAAATCACTCTAAAGAAATTGGCGTGGATTTAGAAGTTTATCAAACTAATCATGAAGGTGATATTATTGATAAAATTCAAGAAGCTTATTTTTCCAAAGTTGATGGAATTATTATTAATGCAGGAGGTTATACCCATACTTCTATTGCGATTATGGATGCATTAAAAGGCAGTAATATTCCAACTATTGAAGTGCATTTATCTAACATCTATGAAAGAGAAGAATATCGTCATGTTTCGTATATAAAACAGGCTTCTATTCATTCAATTATCGGTAAAGGATTTGATGGATATATTGAAGCGATGGATTATTTAAAGGAGTATTTAGAAAAATAAATGGTTGAATTAAAAGGTCATTCATATCGAGGTATTTATTATCCTATATCTTCTAAATCAGACGCTCATAGAGCGATTATTTTAGGTTGCTTAAGTAAGAAAACTTGCAAAATCTATAATGTTTATTTTTCTAATGATGTTAAAGCAACTATTTCTTGTTTAATAAAAATGGGTGCGAATATTGTTATTGATGAAAAAAATAATTCTTTAGAAGTTAAAAAGGGTATTTCTTATAATAAAGAAGTAACTCTTGATGTAGGAGAATCAGGATCTACTTTTAGATTTTTAATTCCAATATGTTCGATTTTTAACCAAAAAACGACCTTTATTACACATGGAAGATTATCAAGTAGACCTTTAGATGTATATATAAAAATCTTTAATCAACTAGGAATTAAATTTGTAAAAGAAGATAATAATTTTATTTTAGAAGGTAAGTTAATTCCTTCACTATATGAAATAGAAGGAAATATATCTAGCCAATTTATTACAGGTTTATTATTATCTTTACCAACTTTAAAAAAAGATTCAATTATTAAAATTAATAATCAAATATCATCTATGGATTATATTTTAATGAGTATAGATACGTTAAATAGGTTTGGAGTTAAAGTTGAATTTGATATTGAAAATAAGATTATTAAAATTCCTGGAAATAGTAATTTTGAATTAGATAATTATGTTGTTGAATCAGATTATTCTCAAGCGGCTTTCTTTATTTGCTTAGGAATTATTGATAATGGTTTAATTATTAAAAATTTAAATAAAAATTCTTATCAACCCGACAAACAAATTATTGATATATTAAAAAAATTAGGTGGAGATTTATATTTTGATAATGATGATTTAATAGTTAAAAAATCATTATTAAATGGAGGAATTATATCTTTAGATTCATGTCCTGATTTAGGTCCTGTTTTAATGGGAATAGGATGTTATTGTAAAAATAAAATTACTTTTAAAGATATCAAAAGACTTCGCATTAAAGAGTCCGACCGAGTAGAAGCAATGGTTTATAATTTTAATTTATTAGGTGTTAAATACGAACTAAAAGAAGATGAAATAACAATCTATCCTAGTAAGATTACTTATAATAAAGAAGAATTAAAATCATTTAATGATCATCGAATTTTTATGGCTTTAAAAATCATGTGTTTTGATAAAGATATTAAAATTGATGAAGAAAAATGTTTAGCTAAATCTTATCCAACATTTTTAAAAGATTTAGAAAAATTAGAAAGAGATTAATTTATGGATAAAAGTAAAAATATTGTCATTGTTGGTTTAGGTTTAATGGGCGGAAGTTTGGCTAGTGCATTAACAAATATTAATTATAATGTCTATGGCTATGATATAAATGAAGAATCAATTTCTTTTGCCTATAATGAAAAAATCATTAAAAACAATGTATCTTCTAAAGATTTATTAAAAATCGCGGATATTATTATTTTATGTATATATCCTAAAGATGTTTATTCATTTATCGAAGATAATTTATCTTTATTTAAAGAAGATGTATTAATTTCTGATATAACTGGGGTTAAATCAGGAATTGTTAATGAAATACAAAAACTTATAAAACCTAACCAAGAATTTATTGGGCTTCACCCAATGTGTGGTAAAGAAAAAGTTGGTGTTAAATATTATGATTCTAACTTATTTGAAGGTGCAAATTTAATTATTGTTCCAACTAACAAAAATACGTCTAAAGGATTAGATTTTGCTTATTTATTAGGCAAAGAATTGAAATTTAAATTCATTGAAAAATTATCGATTGAAGAACATGATCAAATGATTTCTTTTTTATCTCAATTACCTCATGCAATCGCGGTTGGATTAATGAATGTAAAAGAATCTAATCACCTAGTTGCTTATACTGGCGATTCTTTTAGAGATTTAACAAGAATTGCGAAAATTAACGCTGAATTATGGTCTGAATTATTTTTCTTAAATAAGGAATATCTAACTAAAGATATTGATGATTTTATTAAAGTCATGGAAGATATTAAAGAAAAAATAAATACTGAAGATAAAGAAGGCTTAGTAGAATTATTTAAAATCAGTAAAGAAAGAAGAGAGAATTTCGACAAATAAAAACAAGGTTCACTTCATTGAACCTTGTTTTTTATTAGCCGTTTTTCTTATCTAATTGTGCTTTTTTATGTTTGATGAATAATTCTAATACATCAACTGTTTCACTTACTCCAATATCGCTTGAAACAAGTAAATCATAATCATAACTTCTACCCCATTTTGTATCAGTGAAGTAGTTATGATATCTAGCACGTGCTTTATTTGTTTTAGTAATCTTATCTAAAGCTTTAGATGGATCAATTCCATAATATTTAGTAATTCTCTCAACTTTAGATTCTGTTGAAGCTTGAATGAAAATCTTAATTAAATCTTTTCTTTCTTTTAAGATATAATCCGCGCATCTACCAACAAAGATTGCATCGCCTTTTTCTGCGAGTTCTTTAATTGCGTTAGTTTCTGCGATAAATAAATTATCAGTAACAGATAATTGACCACCGAAGAATGAATCAAAGAAAGAATTTACTTTTTCTTCATTTGATTTAACAAATTCAGGAGCGAAGTTACTTCTTTTGACAACTTCTTCAATGATTTGACGATCATAAACAGGGAGATTTAATCTTTTCGCTAATTCTTCTGCGATGTAATGACCACCTGAGCCATATTCTCTACCAATAGTAATAATCATATTTTTTTACCTCTTTCATTATTTACATTTTATCACAACTATAGTAAATTGTAAGATTTTTTATTAACGAATTAATCGAATAATTGAAAATGGTTCAATTTTCTTTTCGACTTTTATTTTAATAATTTGATTACCGATTGTCGCAACAGAAGTTGGAACAACAAATTGATGTAAAACATTTTCTTGCCACATTTCATCAATAGTGATTTGATAATCTTCTTCATTTGGAGAATGAACTAAATATGAATGATTTAATTCTAATTTATTATGGATTTCAACATAGGCATATGAATCATCGCTATCACGTACTAAAGCGACATAATCACCGATTTTAATTAATCTTTCATCAAGATTATATAACATTTGTTCAGTAGTGACATTGCCTAATAAGAAACCAGTAGAAGTGAGTCTATTTTCACATTTATAGATATCATCATGATATTTATCAAAATTTAATTCCTTTTTTGCGTAATAATCATCAATAGCTTGTCGATATGCTTTAACAACACAAGCAATATAATTAGATGCTTTTCTTCTGCCTTCAATTTTTAATGAATCTAGACCATATTCAATTAATTCAGGAATATGATCGATCGCACATAAATCTTTTGATGACATTTTAAAATATTCATCACCTTCGGTTATAAGTTTATCGTTTTGATAAAGATTATACTTCCAACGGCATGAATATGCGCATCCACCTCTATTGGCATCACGGTTACACATGACATTAGATAACATGCATTTACCGGAATAAGAAGAACACATTCCTCCGTGAATAAAACCTTCTACTTCACATTTTTTATCTTTACAGATTTCTTTAATATCTTCTAAAGAGCATTCTCTTCCTAATACAACTCTTGAAGCACCTTGTGAAATAAAAAAGTCGATTGCTTTTTTATTCATAATGGATTGTTGAGTAGAGATATGACATTCTAAGGAAGTATATTTTTTCGCTAGACGGACCATATATAAAGAAGAAGTGATAATTGCATCAACTCCTATATTATCTAATGCGATTAAATATTCTTTTAATTCTTTAATATCATTATTATGCATAACAATATTACAAGTGACATGAATCTTTTTACCTAACTTATGAGCGAATTCAACCCCTTCTTTTATTTCTTCTAAAGTGAAGTTACTAGCTTTCGATCTTAAAGAAAAATCTCTTCCTCCAATAAAGCAAGCATCCGCGCCATAAATTAAGGCAACTTTTAATTTTTCTAAATCTCCCGCGGGAGCAAGTAATTCTATTTTTTTCATTATTCAAACTCCTTTGGATTATAAACTGAATCTTCATACATAAAATTATTATTTTCAGGAATATTTAAAGTTTTAATTTGTTCTAATCCTTGTTCTTTAGTGATGCTTTTATTAATTACATCATAATAAGAAGAGATAACTAAATTAAATTGTTCTTCTTGAAGGAATATTCCATCGATAAATAAATATTTAACGTCTTTTAATAATTCAATTTCTTTTAAAACATTAATAACACCATTTCTAAAAACAACAGTGCCATAATCATTTTCAATAATAGGGCAACGATCGTTAGTTCTAGTAGCTTCTTGTAAATATAAATCTTTATTTTCAAATTTTAAACCTGAATATTCTTTATATAATGAAACAATATGACGATAAGTTTGATACATTGGATGATAACCAAAACCAAGATAGAAAACATTATTTGATTTAGTTGATATTAAAGAAACATCCTTTAATGGTATTTCATTGCTAACACCAATCGCGTTTAAACCTTCATCGTAACAAAGTAAGTCCATATAATTGGTAATCATAGTTAAAGGATTATAAATACCTTTATCGAGATAAGATTTTTCTTTTAAAAGTTGTAATATACCTAAATCTTGAAAGATAATATACGCATCTAATTTAATTAAAGAATCAATAAAAGATGAAATATTATTAGTATTATCTACATGCATAATTTTATTGACTAAAACAAATACTTTTTTATGATCAGCATTAGCTTTTTTAACAATAGAAGAGATTTCTTCTAATGAAAAATAATTATCTGCATAAAAAGAATATTGGCATCCTAAAACAATGCCATCAACTTTATTTTTTATATTTTCGTATTGATTAATATTTTTAATTGAACTAATAATTTCCATCTTTAATCACTTTCATATCCTTTATCATAATTGGCTTAGTTATTTCTAAACCAAGATTACCTCCTTTTGTGGCTTTAATTAAAACTACATTAGAGTTTTTCTTATTGACATTATATACAGGAGTAATCAATTTTATTTTTAATTTGTATTTGCTAAACACATCGATTAATTCTTGTAATCTAGAAGATTGGTATAAGAAATATAACTTACCTTGATCTTTTAAATTCTTTGAAATGGTATTTATTAATCCATCTAAAGGTAAAGAATCTTCGTGTTTTGCGAGCTTTAAATTAGTGTTTGATAAATCACAATCTTTGGTAACTTTGAAATAGGGAGGATTACAAACAATAACATCAACTGGTGTATTTCTATAATTAAGCGCGTCTACATTGATAAGCTCATAATTAGTTATATTATTTAACTCCATATTTTTTTTCGCGAGATTTAATGCTTCTTTATTAATATCAATCCCAATCATCTTTTTAGGATTAAATCTTGAAGCATATAAAAGCAAACTACCATTATTTGTTCCAATATCAAGAATGGTTTCTAATCTTTTAACTTCTAAAAATTCTCCAAGTACCATTGTATCTGTGTTGATACAAATCATATTTTTATCTTGGTAGAGTTTTATATGTTCATAATTTGGTAAATAATCTAATGTAGTCGCCATAAAACACCTCGGAGATATTTTGCCACATTTAGTAATAAAAAACTACATAAATAACAAAAAAGGGTAGGTTATCTATAAGATAACCTGACCCAATTAGTTATTTTTGAATGTGAAGTTATTATTTTCAAAATCGATGTAGACTTTGGATTTTTCTTTAATTGTACCTTTAATTATTTCTCGAGCAAGAGGAGTTTCAATTTCTCTTTGGATATAACGTTTTAATGGTCTAGCACCATATATTTTATCAAATCCTTGAGAGATGATTTCATCAGTTGCTTTGTCAGATAAAGTAACAGTGATTTGAAGTTTTTCAAGACGGTTTTCAAGTTCTTTAATAAACTTGTTAACAATCTTTTTAACAACTGAATCATCAAGAGAATTAAAGTAAATAATTTCATCAATTCTATTTAAGAATTCTGGTTTGAATCTAGATTTTAATTCATTCGCGACTGCATCTTGATTTTCTTTAGTATTACCATTTAAGAGGTATTCACTACCAATGTTACTTGTCATGATGAGAATAGTGTTTTTAAAATCAACAACTCGACCTTGAGAATCGGTCAATCTACCATCATCAAGAACTTGTAATAAGATATTAAAGACATCTGGATGAGCTTTTTCAATTTCATCTAATAAGACGATTGAATAAGGCTTTCTTCTAACCGCTTCAGTTAATTGGCCACCTTCTTCATAGCCGACATATCCTGGAGGGGCTCCAAGTAATCTAGATACGGAGAATTTTTCCATGTATTCTGACATATCGATACGAATAATTTGTGCTTCAGAATCAAATAAGTTACTCGCAAGAGCTTTAGCGATTTCAGTTTTACCAACACCAGTAGGACCTAAGAAAAGGAAACTACCAATAGGTTTATTTTCATCGTTAATTCCTGCACGATTTCTAATAATTGCATCACTGACTTTAGTAATTGCATCATCTTGACCAATGACTCTTTCTTTTAATTTATCTGCGAGAGTTAAGATCTTTTGTGATTCAGATTGCTTTAACTTAGTGACTGGAATATTAGTCCATTTAGAGATGACTTTTGCGATGTTATCTTCATTGACAACTTCATCAAGCATCTTTTCTTCATTACCTTCATTAGTTTGTGCATCTTTAATTTGCTTTTCTAAAGATGGGATAACGCTATATTGGATTCTACTTGCTTCTTGATAATCTGCGTTTTGCATTGCTTTTTCTAAATCTAATTTAGCTTGTTCTAATTTAGCTTTAGTATCTTTAGAAGAAGATAACTTTTGCTTTTCTAATTGCCATTTTGCATTGAATTTAGCTTGTTCTTCTTTTAAATTTGCGATTTCTTTATCCATTTCTTCAAGACGTTTTTTAGCTTCATCTGAATCTTCTTTTTGAATAGAGACTCTTTCAATTTCAAGTTGCATTAACTTACGATTGATTTCATCTAATTCAGTTGGAAGAGAATCAATTTGCATTCTTACTTCTGAACAAGCTTCATCAACTAAGTCAATTGCCTTATCAGGTAAGAATCTATCAGAAATATATCTATTTGATAAAGTTGCGGCAGCGACTAATGCAGAGTCAAGAATTTGAACACCATGATAAGATTCATATCTTTCTTTTAATCCTCTTAAAATAGAGATAGTATCTTCAACAGTTGGTTCATCAACTAAGACTTTTTGCATTCTTCTTTCAAATGCAGCATCTTTTTCAATATATTTACGATATTCATCTAATGTAGTCGCGCCAATACAATGTAGTTCGCCTCTTGCCAACATTGGTTTTAATAAGTTCGCTGCATCCATCGCGCCATCTGTTTTACCTGCGCCAATAAGAGTGTGAATTTCATCAATAAAGAGAATGATTTTACCTTCTGATTTAGTGATTTCATTTAAGACTGCTTTTAAACGATCTTCAAATTCGCCACGATATTTAGCTCCAGCGATTAATGCGCCTAAATCAAGTTCGAAAATAGTTTTATCTTTTAATGTGAAAGGAACATCACCTTTGAATATACGCCATGCTAATCCTTCAACTACCGCGGTTTTACCAACACCAGGTTCACCAATTAAAACTGGGTTATTTTTAGTTTTACGGCAGAGAATTTGCATAACTCTTCTAATTTGTTCATCTCGACCAATAATAGGATCAATCTTACCTCTTGCGACATCGTCGGTTAAATTACGACCATATTTCTTTAATACTTCGTATTTTTCTTCTGGGTTTTGATCTTCGACTTTAGAATTACCACGTAATTCCTTAATCGCAGTTTCTACCTTCTTTTTAGTGAAGTTAGGAATTGATAATAGTTTATTAACAATGGAATGTTTTGAATCAAAAATAGCTAAGATTAAATGTTCAACAGAGATGAATTTATCTCCATAAGCTTTACGATAATTATCTGCGTTATGTAACATGTTATTAAAGTCAGTTGAAATATAGATATTATCTACATTTTGTGACTTTGCTTTTGACTTTATAAATCCATCAACTGTATCTTTGAATAAATCAACTGGAGCTTGAATCTTGCCCAAAATGTTTTTAAGCATAGAATCATTGTCATCAAGCATCGCTTTAATAACGTGAGGTACATCTACTTCACAAGAAAAATTATCTTTTGCGATTTCACTAGAACTATTAATGATTTTAATTACTTTTTCTGTATAATTGTTTTCCATAAATTTTACCTCCTTTTTAGCACTCACAACCTTTGAATGCTAATTATAGTCTAACACTAATTTTAGCAATGTCAATAAAAGAGTGCTAAAAAATAAAAATAATTTAAAATTTAATTTTTTGTAAATAAAAAGCTAATGAAGAGGTAAGCAAGTTTCCTTCATTAGCTTTAATCAATTTTATTTTAATAAGTTATTTTTTCTTGTTTTCAATTATTGAGAATGTTAGCGCTAAAACAAGAGAGATAGCAAATAGAATAATACTAAAAGTAATGTTTAATGTTCCATTTGTTGTATTAATACTTTGTGCTATAAAACTTAATCCTAAAAGGATAATTGAACTTGTCGAGATAAAAGCAAATATATTTGATAATTTTATAATAATTAATCTCCTAAATAAAATTATATATTTTTACATTAGATGTGTATGTATAACCATCATTCCACCACCATAAGAATTGATAGGCACTAATAAATTCAACACTATAATTTAATATAAATGCATCTCAAAAACTATAATTAAACAGCATAGATAATGTTATTATTGATTCTTCTAACATGCAACTGTCTTATCGTCATCTTATGCATCTTGATTAACACCTAATAATTTAGGTAACCAAGTTTTAGTCGCATAATATAGAGGAATTCCTACTCCGTATACTGCGATAGCTTCTCCACCTGCGACAATACCAAATTCGATCCAATACATTCCCCAATTTAATTCATCTGGTAAAGATAAAATTAATACAATAGGAACTAATATTGCATTTAATAAGACAAGTCCGATTCCGTATAGAGGTAATCTGAAATAGTCTTTTTTGAATAATTTTCCAATTAGGAAAATAAATGAAGTACCAAGTAATGTTGCCACAGTACCCATTGTTGCATCTAATATTCCAAACCCAAATGCGAGGTTATAAATGAAACATCCAATTGATGTTCCTAAAATGACTTCTGGAACGAAAAATGCTAGAATGCAAAATCCTTCCGCGAGTCTGACATTTGCCATATACCCACTTGCTAAATTACCTTCTACTAAGCATAAAACAAAGTAGAGTGCAGCAATTGAGGCAGCAAAGGTCATTCTTTTAACTATTGTTCTTTTCATAAAAAAATCTCCTATGCACCAAAATTACAAAACACAGGAGATATAAAATATCTAATTTAAGTCCGAGTTTTGTTTAAAGGAAGGATGGTTCATGAACTCCCTGGTCAAAATGACCTTTATAAATATAATAGGATATTTAATAGATTTCAACTTAAAATTTTATTATTGTAAATATTTATAAGATTTTATAAAATAGTGATGTTGCCGAAATAGCTTAGTTGGTAGAGCAACGCACTCGTAACGCGTAGGTCGTAAGTTCAAGTCTTATTTTCGGCACCACTTGAAATTAAAAACATGGTCACTGACCATGTTTTCTTTTTAGAATAAATTTTTACCTTTCATTAAATCAATGATTTCTTCATAAGGTAGAGGTTTAGAAAAATAATAACCTTGAATTCTTTCACAACCTACATCTTTTAAGAAATTGAAATGTTCTTTTGTTTCAACCCCTTCAGTAAGAGTACGGATATGTAGTTTTTTAGCCATTGAGATAGTGGAAGAAATAATAGTTTTTGATTTGTCATTAAAGTTTCTTAAGAATGCCATATCGATTTTAATTTCATCAAATGGATAATCTTTTAAAACATTTAATGAAGAATATCCTGAACCGAAATCATCCATCCATACTTCATAACCAGCATCTCTAAATTGATTAATTGCTTTTGTAATTAATTTAGGATCTTTCATCGCGATAGACTCGGTAATTTCAATACAAATATATTTACGATCGATATTGTATTTTGCAACTGCTTTTTCTAATTCATCAAATGGTTGACATGCTGTAAAATCTGCGCGTGATAAGTTAATAGAAATAGGTACAATTTGATGACCTAGGTCTAATTCATAACGTAATTTTTCACAGACTTTATTAATGACAAAGATATCTAATTTATAGATTAAATTGCTATCTTCTAATATGGAAATAAAATCTCCAGGTGGTAAGAAACCATAAATAGGATCAATCCATCTAGTTAAAGCTTCCATCGCGACTAAATGGTTTTCTTTAGTACCAATAACTGGTTGGAAATATATTTTAATCCATTCGTTTTCAACAGCTTTATCAACGTTATCAATAATGTAATTCTTTTTGATAATCTTATTTTTTAATTCTTCATCGAATTCTTTATAATTGATATTTAAATCATGCTTAATTTCTTGACAAGCAAGTTGAGCAAAATCAACCCAGCTCGCAGGATCTTCATTTAAAGAAGGGACATAAGCACCTGCTTTTAATTTTAATAAATAAGAAGGATCTAAAGATGAAGTTTTTTCAACAACTGATTCGATTCTTTGATAAGTATTTGAATCATTATATTCATCATAAACAACGAATCTATCATCACCATAACGAGCGATTTTTAATCCAGGATAAGTGGTTTGTAATAATGAAGCAAATTTCTTTAATAACTCATTACCATTTTTTAATCCCATACCTAAGTTATAATACTTAAAATCTTGAATATCATAGAATACGATATGACCTTTATTCGAAGAAGAATCATTGGATAATTCTAATTTTTTATTAGATAAGAAGTTAATAAAATAAGTAAGAGTGTATACACCTGTTAAATTATCATAATTCAATGATTCTAAGTTAGTGACATCACGAACAAATATCATAACTTCTTTGCAATAGTTATAAATGCTTTGGTTATATAAAACAATGGTTGTTTCATATATGTGTTCTTTACCATCGAGATTGATTTTAGAATTTAGGGTAATATAATTATTGTACTTATTTAAATTTAAATATAGATATTCTTTATTTAATACTTTTTTATATGCAACACGATTTTCAAGTGAGATAAATTGTTCGGCATATTCATTAATAATTGTATCAAAGTCATTATATTGAGAAAATATATCAGTAAATGGTTCAACAGCTTTAAATAAAGTTACTTTACCACTTTCTAAATCAACATAATATTCAACTAAATTACTTCTTGAAATAGCTTCACGGAAGATTTGATATTTTTTATATACTTCGGAAGTATTTATTGAATCATATTCTTCTTTATTAATTTCTTCCATTAAACCCATTACTTCTTCTGGATTTTCTTTATCATCAAAACGGTTAGTAGTTAAACTTAAACGGAAGAATTTATTTTTAAAATTTTTTCCTTGGAAAATAACGCTGACTGATGAATTACCTTTAGTTAGAGAATTGATAGATTCTAATACTTCTTTTTGATAACCTTCGTTAACTAAATCTTTAACAATGCTTTCAGGAGCATCTCTATAGACAAAATTAGGTATTGTAAAACGTTCCATTGTTTCTTCTGGAACAATTACTAAAGACAAATTAGGATAATACCAAAAAAGACTAGAAGAAGATGATTTTAGATTTTTTTCATAAGCGTAACGATCAAATACTTGTCTTGCGGTAATTAATGGTTTAATGCTAAAAGCTAAATGAGAAATAACTTCTTTATCTTCATCATTCCAAATTCTAGTTTCTTCATTTTCATATGGTTGGAATGAAACAAATCCTAAACATATATTTTTATCTAAGAAACCATATACTAGATTATTAACCGCGGTTGCATTTCTTGCCGCGGATACATTATCATCAAAAACTTGAACTGGATCATCTTTAAACATGCTTTGTAAATGATCGATATCAGAGTCAGGAAAAACAATTAAATTTTTATGCATAGTGATAGATTTTGGACCTTTAGAAGAAACATAAGGGTATAAATAATGATTCTTACTGCCTGCGTTTTCACATACATATATTTGTTGTAAATGTAATTTTTCGCATACATAGTCTAAAATCGATATTACATCTTTAACGGTAATTTCGTTTGAATTAAAAACTTTATCATGAAATTCTTCTAATTTCTTTTTAATATCTTTATCCATAAATTTTTTCCTCTGATTAATATTATTATATAATATTTATAAATTTTGTAAAGTACCAACCGATTTTTTAGTTTTCAATAAATAATATCTTTTTTGATTTACTAAAATATTCGATTATTTTAAAAAAATTAGAAATTAGATTTAAAAATTCAATAGCTTCTTTTCGTAATGCAATATAGTTGGGAAATAGACAATATTTACTAATATCCAAGAAATAGGGAATGCTGCATATAACCAGAATATTGTATGAAATGTTGGCATATTGAATAATGTGCATAAGAATAATATTCTTGTTCCTGAACAACCAATCATAGTGATAATTGCCGGAGGAGTTGATACTTTCATACCTCTTAGATAATTAGAATTTAATCCCATCCAACCATCTAACCAATAAGTTAATGACATGATTAATAATCTTTCTCTACCTGCCGAAAGTGCGTTAGTTATTTCCATACCATCGGATTGTTTAATAAAGATTGATAATAGTTGATAAGGAAGAGTTAAACTTAAAGTTACTGCGATAGCCCAAAATATCATTTGCCAAATAAAGCAAAACCAATAACTTTTTTTCATATTTTCTTTCTTATTCGCACCAAAATTTTGTCCTGTAAAAGAGATTAATCCAATGGAAAAAGCATCTAACATCGCGAAAATATAACCTTCTATTTGAGCGGATGCAGAAGCACCTGCGACAATTTCATTTTCATTGATAGCCACTCCATTAATATAATAATCATGGATAGAATATAAAGAAGATTGGATTAAAACATTTGGAATATTAAATGCAAGTCCTTGTATACCTGCAGGTAGACCAATTCTTAATATATCAAGGAATTCACGTTTAGAAATCTTTAATTCTTTTAAGCGTAATTTTACATAACCATTCTTATTGAATATAAAACAAAGAATAGTTAATATCGCTGCAAAACCTTCTGATAATATTGTGGCATATGCAACACCTGCAACATTCATTTTGAAGACAATTACGAATAATAAATCTCCTCCGACATTGATTAAACCTGAAGCAATAAGAATGTATAAAGGTCTTCTTGAATCACCTAAAGCTCTTAATATTTGTGAACCAAAGTTGTATATCATTAAAAATGGAATACCAATAAAATATATTTTTAAATAAGTAGTTGCTTCTTCGATAATAGAAGAAGGAGTTGACATCCATACTAAGAAATATTTACTAAAAAAGAAACCAAATAATCCAAAGATAATACCTCCAAAAAAAGCAATAATTAAGGCGGTATGCAATAATCTTTGGGCTCTAGCTTGATCGTTACTTCCTTTTGCGACACTTATACAAACATTCGCACCTGTGGCTAAAGAGACTAATACTGTAATAATCATATTGATCAACGCAGAATTTGAACCTATCGCGCTCATGGATAAAGATCCTCCTCCATAAGTAGAAACTGTCCATAAATCAATTGTTGTATATAATAGTTGTAAAATTGTTGTCATCATTAATGGAAGTACAAATTTAGGTATCTTCCAAAATAGATTACCGGTTGTTAAATCTAGTTCTTTTGAAGCAGTCATAAGTCTTCCTTTCTTTAAATACGGAAAATATTATAGACGGATTTATAAAATATAAAAGAATTTTTTAAATAGATTAAATAAAATTAGTAACAATTAATTTATATCTATGATATAATGAATAATCGATTATGGGGGAAAGTTTTATGGGAGAGAACTTTGAAAAAATTTTAAATGCGCCAGCAAATTATGCTTTGAATTATCGTGATGGCGATATTAATTATGATTATTTAAAATCTTTTAAAGAGGAAATTTTAAATGATTTTAATGAAGAAAAAGTTGAAGAATTAATTAAAAAGATCGTGATGATTAATCCAAATGAAATCAACACATTTTTAATTTTTATGTTGCTTGGAATTAAAGATGATTTAGTTACATTAAAAAAGGTATGTTCTAAATACGAATCAAGATTAAAATTTTATCACTACAATGACTTAATTAATAATTTTGATCGCATTAAAGAAGATAATCTAATTAAATTAACAAAATCTTATATTGACGGTGATAAAAGTAACTTCTTAAATGCATTAAATTCTGTTACTAGTTTAAAGAAAGGTATCATTTCTTTAGCGATTAATTTCTTAGATGAAGTTCCAGAAGTTATTTTAAACTTTTTATTAAATACTCCTTATATTGAATATATGGATGTTTTAAGCGACACATTAATTTTAAAACTCCCAAAAGATACTTTAATGATTTTAGCTAAAAAGTATTATGTAGAATTTAAAAACTTTGTTGATAAACTTGAACCTATTGAAAAAGTTAATTATTTAAATAGGATGTCTGAAAGTGAAATTAATAAATTATTCTTTAATTTTAGAGTTTATAATTTTAGTGATGAAGAAAAAGAATTTATCTTTAATAAAACAATTACTTATTTATTAAAAAGTAACATATCTACTTCTTTAGGTGATACTTTAACAAAATATCTTTACGATACTGAATCTTCTAAATATGTCTTACCATTTTTAAGTCTAAATAGAGAGGAATTTGATGGAAAAACATCAATCTATCAAGTTATTAAAGAATATAATTTCCATTATGGTAAGTCAGTATTTAAAAAAGAAGAATTAGACAAATTAATTGGTTATGAGGTTTATTATACAAAGGATGAAGAAGATAATTATACTTTGGTTTTAAAAATCAATTTCATTCCAACTAATACTTATGTAAGAAAAATTAAATCTGATAGTTTTAAACATCTTGATGAAATGAATGAATTTATTCCTTCTGAATTCTTTAATGAATCATTTTTCTCTTATAAAGATATTTCTGAATTCTACCTTCATAGCGAAGAAAATGAAATTAGAACAATGATTGATGAAACATTACAAAAGATTAAAGAAGATATTTCTATAAGCGCGACAAAAAAAGTAGAACTTGATTTTAAAAATGATTCATCCGCTTTATACAATCAATCAATTTTAAGAATCACTAGTGATATTAAAAATAAATACAAATGTGATTTAATTCCTAATTTTACTTTAGATAACTCAGTATCTTTTAAAATCACTAATTACAAAAAAGAATATTTAATTAAAAACTTAAAAGATTTTGTCTTTTCTTTTACTTCTGGCAATGAAATAAAATTCTCTAAAGATTTTACTTTTTATCCAAATTACAATAACTTAAATCATCATGGTCAAAAGGTTTTCGATATTATCACTTATTCATATTATAAAGATGAAGAATCAATTATTTTAAATGAAGGTATTTTATCTTTATTATTAAATAATTATAAAAAAGATGATTATATTTTAATCAATAATACATTTTATGCTTATCAAGGAGAGATTGAAAATTTAACTTTAGAAGTAGAAAAAGATACTACTTTAAGATTAAAAGCTTTAAGCGATATCAACGGTTATATTGCATTTAATAATTTAGCTTTAATTTATTCTACTAGTGATAAAGTAGTTTACAAAGTTTCAGGAAGAAAATGTGAAATTGTTCCATTCTTTATTAAATACAATCACATCAATTTACACGAATTTAATTTTGAAGAATTATTCTTTAATGAAGTATATCGTTATTTTAAAGATGAAATTTATTTTGCATATGAAGATACATCATTGATCAAAGATAAAATTAATTTATATTTCGATTTAAAAAATGATGTTTTATCTTATGATATTAAAATTAAAGATGAAACAGGTGAACATGATGGTAACTTATTAGAAAATAAGAATATTTTACTAATTAAAGATTATTTAACATCATTAGGCTTTGTAGCGAGAAAATTAAATTCATTAGATGATATATATAACTTTATATCAATGGATTTAACATCTTTAAAAGGATTATGCGATATCTATTTTAGCGATAATATTAAATCAATCGAAGTAAGAAAACTCCCTAAAATTAAATATACTATTTCTTATAACAATAACTTGATGAATGTCGCTTTAAAAGAGAGTGAATATTCATCCGCGGATTTATATTTAATTTATGATTATATTAAAAGAAAGAAAAAGTATGTTAAATTATCCGATGGAACTGTTTTAAAACTCGATAATGAAGACGCAAGAGAATTTTATGAAATTACTAATTCATTATCTTTAGATCCAAAAGATTTGAAAAAGGAAGTAGAATTACCTATCTATAAACGCTTTAAGATTAATAATACTTCTGATTATCCATTAGAAAAATATATGGAAGAAGTAGTTTCTAATATTTCTAATTTTAAAGACCATCCTATTTCATTACCATCATTCCCTTATTCATTAAAAGAATATCAAAAAGAAGCAATTTATTGGTTAACTATGCTTAAAAATTATCGTTTCTCCGGAATTCTCGCGGATGATATGGGACTTGGTAAAACATTTGAAATGCTTGCATTCTATTCTTTAGATAAAATAGAGGAACCTAGTTTAATTGTTTGCCCTAAGAGTTTAATTTTTAACTGGAGCAACGAAATTAATAAATTTGTCCCTGATACTAAATTTATTAAAGTTTATGGCTCATTAGAAGAAAGAAAAAATATTATTGCATCTATTGAACCAAACCAAAGATGCTTATATATCACATCTTATGATTCTTTAAGAAACGATGTTGATTTATACAAAGATGTTAAATTTAGATATTTAATTCTTGATGAAGCACAAGCTATTAAAACAAATAACGCAAAAAAGACTTTATCAGTTAAAAAGATTAATTCATCATTTAGATTTGTTTTAACTGGTACTCCAATTGAAAATAATATTTTAGAGTTATGGTCTATTTTCGATTTCTTAATGCCAGGATATTTTGAAGATATTTCTATATTTAAATCAAATTTTGAAAAAGATCCAGATTATAAATCATTCATTTATAAAAAGATTGCTTTATTCGTTTTAAGAAGAACAAAGAAAGAAATGCTTAAAGAACTTCCAGATAAATTTGAAAGAATTATTACTTGTGAACTTTCTGAAGAACAAAGAAAAGTTTACGATTCATATCGTATTATCGCAAAAGAAAAACTTACCAAAGAAGGCGTATTTAATGCCTTACCTTATATTTTAAGATTAAGACAAATTTGTATAGATCCAAATTTATTCATGGAAAATTATGAAGGCGATGCTTCTAAATTAACATTGTTAAAAACAATTTTAGATGAATATTTACCTGCAGGAAGAAAGATATTAATCTTCTCTCAATTTGTTGAATTATTAAATACAATTGGCTCATCATTACAAGAAAATAATATACCTTATTACATGTTAACAGGTGCGACAAAGATTGATGAAAGAGTTACAATGTGTGAAGAATTTAATGATCCAAATAACAAAGTACAAATATTCTTAATTTCCATTAAAGCGGGTGGAAGTGGCCTTAACTTAATTGGCGCGGACACAGTTATCCATATGGATATTTGGTGGAATTTAGCGTTAGAAAATCAAGCGACAGACAGATCTTATCGTTTAGGACAAAATAAGAATGTTGAAGTTATTAAATTAATCGCAGAAAATACAATTGAAGAAAATATTTTACAATTGCAAAATACTAAGAAAGATTTAATTGATTCATTAATTTCTAACGATGATTCTTCCATTACTAATATGTCTAAAGAAGACATTAGATTTATTTTAGGAGACTAATTATGATAAAAGAAAAATCATGCGGTGCAGTTTTATATAAATATATTAATGGAGTAAGATATTATCTTTGCCTCCATATGTCTTTAGGTCATGATTCTATTTGTAAAGGTCATGTTGAAGGAAATGAAACTGAAGAAGAAACTGCCTTAAGAGAAATAAAAGAAGAAACATCTTTAGATGCAGTTTTAGATACTAATTTTAGAGAAGTTATTACTTATTCACCATATAAAGATTGTATTAAAGATGTTGTTTTCTTTGTTGGCGTAATTAAAGAAGGCCAACAAAAACCTCAACTAGAAGAAGTAACAGATATTAGCTTTTTAACATTAGATGAAATGATGAAAACATTAACTTATGATTCTGATAAAGAAGTTGTTAAAAAAGCTGATGAATATTTAAATGCAAGGGGAATTTAATGAAAAAACTAATACTATTATTACCTTTATTACTATTACCTTTAATTGGATGTGGCAATAAAACTGATCCAAATATTCCTCCATATGATGCGAATAAAAAAATTGAGTTATTAACAAATTCTACTGGCGAAGAAATTAATCTTGCTGCAGACGAAGTTAATGATTATATAAATGGAGTTAATAAGATTTCAAAATATAAAGATGTTAAAAGAGATTATCAAAATAAAGTTACTCTTTCTTTTAAAGAAGAAGGAGTAAGTTCTTCACATTATCAAATTGATGTTTCTTTAGATATGAATTTTGAAAATGTTTCATCTTATAAAACTTATAAGCATTCTATTGAAATAACTAATTTATTTTCTAACCAATATTATTATTACAAAGTTACTAATTTAAATAACAAAGAAGAATCAAATATCGGTTATTTTAAAACAAGTGATACACCTAGATTTATCACTTTAGATAATATCTATAATGTTCGTGATTTAGGTGGCATTGATACAAGTTATATCAAACAAGGATTAGTATATCGTGGCGCGGAATTAAATAAGCATTATTCTTTAAGTGAAAATGATTTAAAAATCTTTGTTGATGATTTACAAATTAAAACAGATTTAGATTTAAGAAAAACTGGGGAAACTGATGGAATTACAAAAAGCCCAATTTCAGAAGATTTAAATTACATAAATTTACCAGGATTTGATTCATATCAAAAATTAACTACTGATGATCAAAAAAGTTATTATCATGATGCATTAGTTACTTTCGCAGATATTAATAATTATCCTATTTATATGCATTGTTATCAAGGTGCGGATAGAACTGGAACTTTAACCGCGGTTATCGCTGGATTAATGGGAATATCAGAAGATAAAATCGCAAAAGATTATGAATTAACTACTTTCGCTGGTAAAGATCAAAACGATACTTCATATTATCGTAATGTATCAGGAAAAGGATATAATTTTATTTTTAGTAACATTCAAATGTTATATCCTGCGGATAGTTTAAAAGATTCAGTTGAAAAATATTGTATCGAAGGACTTGGTTTAACTAGTGATGAAGTTAATCAAATTAGAGATATTTTAAGTGGTAAAACACTAAGCAATATCAAATCAAATTTTGTTACATTTTGTAACCCTGTCGACTAAGGGATTAAAGGTAACTAACTAAAATTTCTTTACTTAAATATAATTTAATGTTAAAGTAAGTAATAGATTAGGTCATTATTTGGAGAAAAGATTATGTATTTTATACTAAATTTAATCACTGCAGCAGTAGCGACATTTTGTACCGTCTACTTTAACAATCTTATAACTGAACCTTATAAGATCTATGTTATTTTTGTGTACTTTATTGCATTTTTAGCTCTTGCAATTGTTTTAACTTTCATCTTATTCTTCTTATTTGGCTGCAGTTTTAAATTTAAAACAGACTTCGTAGAAAAAGATAATAAATTCTATCGTGTCATCATGGATTATGGATTCCAATATTTTGCATTTATGTCTCGAGTTAAAATTCATTTCCCTGATAAAAAGCAACTTCCAAAAGATAAAAGATTTATTCTTATTTGCAACCATCGTTCTAATTTTGATCCAATGGTAATTTCTTCTTCCTTAATTGGTTATCAATTATCATGGATTGCAAAAAGATCAATATTTAAAGTCCCAGGCATTAATAAATACATGCACAAATGTTGCTATATGCCAATTGATAGAGATGATATAAGACAATCCATCAGCGTTATTAAACAAGCTAGTAAATATATTAATGATGATATTTGTTCAGTTGGTGTCTTCCCAGAAGGACATAGAAATAAAACTGATGACTTATTACTTGAATTAAAACCAGGTGTATTAAAAATAGCATTTATGACTAAAGCACCTATTTATGTTATTACTGCGATTAATACAGATACTGTAAGAAAGAATTTCCCTTTAAAAAGAACACATGTCTATATCAATCTCGCGGCAAAATTAGAATATGAAGATTATAAAGATTTAAAGACAGTTGGTTTAACTGAAAAGGTTGAAAAAATTATGCGTGAATCTTTACAAAATCAATACGCGGAGCATAAAAAGTAATATGGATAAGAAAGAAAAATTATTAGAAAAGAACCATGTATTCAAAGGTAATATCATTGATGTTTATCAAGATAAAGTCCTTTGTCCAAATGGCAATGTTTCAACTCGTGATTTAGTTTTAAGAGGAGAAGCGTGCGCGGTAATTGCTTTTATCGATGGCAAATTAATTTTAGAAAAGCAATATCGTTATCCTTACGATCAAGAAATTATTGAAATTCCTGCCGGAAAAATGGAAGAGAATGAAGATGGTGCGACTTGCGCTTTAAGAGAATTTGAAGAAGAAACAGGATATAAAGCAAATAACATTGTTTATTTAGGTACTATTTATCCTAGCGTTGCTTTTGTTAAAGAAACTATTCATATTTATTACGCATATGATTTAGTTAAAACACAAACTCATCTAGATGAAAATGAATTTATCGATATTTATTTAGATTCCATTGAACATGTCGAAGAACAAATTCTTAACGCAGAAATTGTTGATGCAAAGACAATCGCAGGAATTTATATGTATAAAATTTATAAGTCAAAACATAGTATGAAGTAAAATTCATACTTTTTATTTTATATTAAATAAAATAATGCTATAATGAGAAACGGTTAAAGGAGATAATTATATATGTCAAAACCAATTTTATTAGTTATTATGGATGGTGTCGGCTTTTCAAAGACTGGCTTAGGTGATGCAGTCTCAATGGCACATACACCAAATTTAGATTATTTTTTAAAGACTTATCCTAATTGCCGTTTAAAGGCACATGGTCCTGCGGTAGGTTTACCAAGTGATGATGATATGGGTAACTCAGAAGTTGGACATAACGCATTAGGTTGTGGCCAAATTTATTCTCAAGGTGCAAAACTTGTTAATGAATCAATTCAATCCGGTAAGATTTATTCTTCAACTGCTTGGAAAGAAGAAATTGACAATGTCAAAGCAAATAATTCAACATTACATTTCTTAGGCTTATTAAGTGATGGTAATGTTCATTCAAACATTTCACATTTAATCGCAATGATTAAAGAAGCAAAAGCTGAAGGCGTTAAAAAAGTTAGAGTACACGTCTTATTAGATGGAAGAGATGTTCCTGCGACAAGTGCTTTAGTTTATGTTAGCCAACTTGAAGAAGTATTAACTTCATTAAATGATGCAACATTTGATGCACGTATTGCTTCTGGCGGCGGTAGAATGAAAATTACAATGGACCGTTATCAAGCAAACTGGGGTATGGTTGAAGAAGGATGGCACGCACACGTATTAGGTGATGCAAGAAAATTCAATTCAACTACTGAAGCTGTTGAAACATTTAGAAATGAAATTCCTGGTATTATTGACCAAGATTTACCAGCGTTCGTCGTTTGTGAAAATAACGAACCTGTAGGTAAAGTTATTGATCATGATTCAGTAATCTTATTCAACTTCAGAGGCGATAGAGCTATTGAAATTTCTATGGCTTTTGATGATAAAGACTTTAATAAATTTGATAGAGTATTCTATCCAGATGTTTGTTATGCTGGATTATTACAATATGATGGAGATTTAAAACTTCCAAAGAGATTCTTAGTTAATCCTCCAGAAATCAAACATACATTAACAGAATTATGCGTTGCGAATAACATCAATGAATTTGCAATTTCAGAAACACAAAAATATGGTCACGTAACATATTTCTGGAACGGTAATAAATCTGGCAAATTCTCTGAAGAATTAGAAACATATATGGAAATTCCATCTGATAATGTTTCATTCGATCAAAGACCTTGGATGAAATCCGCACAAATTACTGATGAAGTAATTAAAGCAATGGAAGGACATAAATATCAATTCATTAGATTAAATTATCCTAATGGTGATATGGTTGGCCACACAGGTAGCTTAGATGCAACAATTACTGCGATGGAAGCTGTTGATCTTGGTTTAGCAAGACTTTGGAAAGTCGCTAAAAAAGAAGGCTATACAATGCTTGTAACTGCAGACCATGGTAACGCAGATGAAATGCTTGAAAAGAATAAAAAAGGTCAAATCCAAGTTAGAACTGCTCACTCATTAAACCCTGTACCATTTATCATTGTTGATGATGATATCAAAGTTGAAATGAAAGAAGGTAACTTCGGTCTTGCAAACGTCGCTCCAACAGTTGCTAAATTATTAAATTTAGAAGCACCAGATTGTTGGGAAGAATCAATTATTAAATAATTAAAAATATTTTAGAGTAGCCGTGAGGTTACTCTTTTTAAGGAGAGAATATGAAACAAGAACTTATTATGGTTCGCTTTGGTGAATTATCTACTAAAGGTAAAAATAAAATTGATTTTATTTATAAACTAGCAGATAACATCAAAAGAACATTAAAGAAATTTAAAAATTTAAAATATGAAATTCGTAAAGATCATATTTATATTCATTTAAACGATGAACCTTATGAAGAAATTGAACCATTATTAAAACAAGTATCTGGTTTAAGTAGTTTCTCTTTAGTTTATAAAGTAGAAAATGACATCGAAAAGATGAAAGAAGCTTGTTTAAAATTAGCAATAGATGAAAACAAGAATACTTTTAAAATGAAAGCAAAAAGAGCGGAAAAAGCTTTCCCTATGATTTCTGATGAAATTAATAGAGAAATTGCCGGTTACATTTTAAAAAATACATCTTATAAAGTCGATGTTCATAATCCTGAATTAACAATTGCTTTAACAGTTAGACAAAATGAAACTTATATCTATACTTCTCAAGTAGAAGGAGCAGGTGGTTATCCTTTAGGTATTGCAGGAAAAGGATTAATGATGATGTCTGGTGGCATTGATTCTCCAGTCGCAGCATATTTAATGATGAAACGCGGTATTAAGATAGAAGCAATCCACTTTGCTTCTCCTCCATATACTAATGAAGGCGTTATTACTAAAATTACTGATTTATGCAAAGTTTTAGCAAAATACCAAGGCGAAATCAAAGTATACATTGTTCCATTTACTACATTACAAGAACAAATATATAAATACGCTCGTGAATCATATGCAATTACTATTATGAGAAGAATGATGTATCGTATCACCGAAAGAGTAGCGAACCATCATAATGATTTAGTTATCGCAAATGGTGAATCAATCGGACAAGTTGCTTCTCAAACTTTAAAGAGCATGCAACAAATTGAAAATGTTGTTTCTTTACCAGTTATTAGACCTTTAGCGATCTTTGATAAAGTAGAGATTATTAAAATTGCAAGAAACATTGGAACATATGATATTTCCATTCGTCCATTTGAAGATTGTTGTACTATCTTTGATCCAAAAAATCCAACAACTCAACCTCAAGAAAAGAAGATTAAAGAAATTGAAGAATCATTTGATTATGAATCTTTAATCAAAGATTGTATCTCTAATATTAAAGTTATTAGAGTTGATGAAGATTATTCACCAGTTGAAGAAAATTCTGATTTATTCTAATATTAGCTCACGAAAGTGAGCTTTTTAAATGCAACAAAAAAACGCATCTTAATGATGCGTTTTAATATTAAATCTTAACTATTTAGCTAATGCTTTTTTAGCTGTTTCAACTAATTTAGCGAAACCAGCTTCGTCTGTGATTGCCATTTCAGATAACATTTTTCTGTTGATGTTAATGTTAGCTAATTTTAAGCCGTGCATTAATGTTGAATATGACATATCGTAATTACGTGCTGCAGCGTTAATTCTGACAATCCATAATTTTCTGTAGTCTGATTTTCTCTTTCTACGTGATACATAAGCATAGTGTAATGAGTGAATTACTTGTTCATTAGCAGTTTTAAATAATGTGTGTTTTGAACCGAAGTAACCTTTAGCTCTTTTTAAGACTTTTTTTCTTCTTGCGTGTGTTGTTGTTCCACCTTTTACTCTCATGTTCTTAACCTCCTACTTTTGAATTAAAATTCTTACTCTCTTGTAATCTGACTTTGAAAGAGTATTTGGCATTCTTAAATGTCTTTTTTGTTTTTGTGATTTGTTATGGCTTAAATGGGAAACGTGTGAGTGATAAATTTTAACCTTTCCTGAGCCTGTGACTTTCATTCTTTTTAAAAGTGCACGTTTTGATTTCATTTTTGGCATGATTTTGTCCTCCTATTTTTTAATTTTTGATGCTAAAACGCAATATAAGATTTTTCCTTCTAGCTTTGGTTCTTTTTCAACGTTAGAAAGTTCCTTAAGGCTATCAATGAAACGATTCATTACTTCTAGACCTACTTCGGTATGAGTTAGTTGTCTACCTCTGAAACGTAATGTAACTTTGATCTTGTCACCAGCATTTAAAATTTTAGTTGCTTGATTGACTCTTGTATCAAAATCATGGATACCGATAACAGGTGAGAGTTGAATTTCTTTGATAGAAATTGTTTTAGCTTTTTGAGCTTTCTTCATGTCGTGAGCTTTCTTTTGTTGTTCGAAGCGATATTTACCATAGTTTAAGATTTTACATACTGGTGGGTTTGCTTCTTTTGCGACACATACTAAATCTAATGAATATGTTTCTGCAAGTTGAATCGCTCTTAATCTTGGCATAACTCCTAATGATTCGCCATCAGGGCCAATGACACGGACGTTAGGGAAACGGATATCTCCATTTACTAAGTCATCCCCGTTACGATTATTACGTGGATTTGGTCTTTCGTTTGAGTAAATAATAACTGAATCCTCCTATATAAAATAAAATGGGCACAGAATCCTGCGCCCATCAATATTACATATCAGATATATGTAGCAATTTACCAATTCGACTTAGTCAAATCTGGTGAGAAGTCTAGGCGCCTCTTCTTTCCACAAATTTATTTGCGTTTCAATAATAAAGCAATATTTCCTTATAGTCAACTAAAATTTTTAAATATTTGAAGAAAATTGAAATTAGTTAACTATCTTTATTTATAAAAGGTAAATTGACTTTTTTTATAATTTTCCTATCTAGCGTAAATTTATTATATATGTTAATATATATGTGTCTAGGGGTTTATGCGTTTCCTACATATTAAATTCCGGGAATCTTTTATATAATTCTTCATGAAGTTGAAGGCCGTTGGTCTAGGTAACGCTATATGCTTATCTATTCATCTAACTTCGGAATCCGGAAGTGAAGAACAAGATGCCCACCTGTAACTAAGGAATATTCCTTGACCCTAGATACTTTTTTATTGGAGGATTTATGACAAAAGACAATTTATGTATTGCAGCGATTAGATCGTTATGTATTGATGGAATTAATAAAGCTAATTCTGGCCATCCTGGTATGGCATTAGGAAGTGCACCTATTCTATATACATTATTTACAAAACATTTTAATGCAGATCCAACTCATCCTGAATGGATCAATAGAGATAGATTTGTTTTATCCGCGGGTCATGCTTCAATGCTTTTATATACAATGTTACATTTATGTGGCTATGGACTAACAATAGATGATTTAAAACAATTTAGACAACTAAATTCTTTAACTCCAGGTCATCCAGAAGTAGGTTTAACCAAAGGTGTTGATGCTTCTGCAGGCCCATTAGGACAAGGTATTGCTCAAGGTGTTGGTTTCGCTATGGCGGAAGCTTCATTACAAGGAATCTATGAAAGTGGTTATCGCTTCATGAATCATTACACATACGTTTTATGTGGTGATGGTTGTTTACAAGAAGGTATTTCACAAGAAGCAATTTCATTCGCTGGATTACAAAAATTAAATAAATTAATTTTATTCTATGATGCAAATAATGTAACTCTTGATGGAGGACTTGATATGTCTTTCAATGAAGATGTTAAAAAGAGATTTATTGCATCTAATTGGAATGTTATCGAAGTAAAAGATGGAAATTCTGTAACTGATATTGATAAAGCTATTAAGAAAGCTAAAAAATCAACTGAAAAACCAACATTAATTATGGTTCATACAGTTATTGGATATGGTTCTTCTAACGCAGGTACTTCTAAAGTACATGGTGCACCTTTAGGTGAAGAAGATGGTAAAAAAGCAAAATTATCATATGGTTATGATTATCCAGATTTCTTTGTACCTCAAGAAGTTTATGATGTATTTAAGAATACATTTATCAAACGTGGTAAAAAAGCATATAAGACATGGAATACATATTTCGATGCTTATAAACGTGATTTCCCTGAAGAAGCAAGTAAATTTGAAGCAACTAAAGATAATGATGTTAAAACATTTGTCTTTGATAAAGGACCATATATTGAACCAGGAACAAAAGATGCAACTAGAAATTCTTCTCAAACAATCTTAAATCTTTTACATCAATCTGTATTCAATTTAATTGGTGGATGTGCCGATGTTGCAGGCAGTGTTAAAACAAAGATTAAAGGTGGAGTTGATTTTACTCCTGCAACTAGAGAAGGAAGAAATGTCAACTTTGGTATTAGAGAATTTGCAATGGCATCTATTCAAAATGGTATGTTATTACATGGTGGATTAAGAACTTATACAGGATGTTTCTTAGTCTTCTCAGATTATTTAAAACCTGCAATTAGAATGGCATCTTTAAGCCATATACCTGCAATTTATTTATTCTCTCATGACTCAATCGCAGTTGGTGAAGATGGACCTACACATCAACCAATTGAACAATTAGCGATGTTAAGATCTATCCCACATAACTATGTATATAGACCTTGTGATACAAATGAAGTCGCTGCTAGCTGGAAGTTAGCTTTAGAAACTACTTCTCATCCATCTTGTTTAATTTTATCAAGACAAAACTTACCTTTAATTGAAGGTTCAAGAAGTGATGATGTTTATAAAGGTGGTTATGTTATTTCTAAAGAAAGAGGTGCAAAACCTGATTTCACTTTAATCGCAACTGGTAGTGAAGTATCTTTAGCGATCGAAGCACAAGAAAAATTATTAAAACAAAATATTGATGTTAGAGTAGTATCTATGCCTTGCCAAGAATTATTCTTAGATCAAGATGCATCATATATTAAAGATGTATTAGGAAACGAATATTCAAAACGTATGTCAATCGAAATGCTTTCAACATTCGGATGGCAAAGATTCGCTCCTCATACAATGGGTATTGATATATTTGGTAAATCAGCACCTGCAAAAGATGTAATTAACGATTATAATTTTACATCTGATGAAATTGTAAGAAGAGTACTTGAAGTTTTATAGAAAATAAAAATGTTTGAGTTTTAAAGCTCAAACATTTTTTTATCTTCCTCCTGGACCAGGACGAGATGAATTTCCATCAGAATTAACTATATTATTAATAGTGATAGTTTTTATTTCAGTTCCATTGACATATATAGAATATGTTTCATTTTTTTGGAATGCTTCTAAAGAACAAATTATTCTTGAAGCTTGTTTGGTTGTAGTAACACTAGCGAGAGTTATTGAAGATGAATCTTTTATTTCAATTAAAGATCCTGATGAATAAGTTTTTCCAAGTGTAGTAGAAAAAGAATATTGTTTAGAAGATGAAGAAGGATTTTCAACCATTGAAGAAGTAGTATAACAAAGAATGTTACCTCCATTAATGAAAGTACCTTTATCTGCATCTAAAGGTGAATCACCTGAATTATTTGGACCATGAACGCAGATATTACCTCCGTTGATATATGTTGTTCCATTAGAATCAATTCCATCGCCTTCGTTATAAACATTAATGTTTCCACCTTCAATTAAAATATAAGGAGTGATAGAAGTTTCATCAGTCGCGGCATTGATTCCATCATCAGAAGAATTAATATCAATATTACCATTTAATATTTTAATATATGTTCCTTCTAAACCTTCATAAGAAGAATTAATACTAATTGTTCCTCCATCAATATAATTAACATTATCGGAAGTTATTCCATCATCTAATGTATCTATAGTTATAGAAGAATCTAACATGTATGAATTACCATTATTAGTATGAATTGCATCATCAGTTGAATTAATTTCGACAGAACTATTTTCTAAGATTAAACCATAATTAATGGAAGATATTGTTGCATCATCTTCATCATCGCCATTAGTATCATATTCTATTGATCCTACTTTAATACCTTTACATGATTGGCTTAAAGCATAATAAGAAGAAGGATTTCTTATTTCATCGCTTCCAACTCTTTGATATTTTGAATTGGATAAACGGTATTTAAAATCATCATTTTCTAAATTGTATGTTGCAATATTTTCACTGGAATAAGAAACAAAATTTCCTTCAGTAGTGATGTTAATAGAAGAATTATCAATATCAATAAATGTATCAGCTTGAATTCCATCACCCTTAACTACGCAGGTATAAGAACTATTTTTAATAATTACATAACCTAATGCATAATCAAATTCATAAGTGGTGCCTTTTTTATTATCATAATCACATTCAGTATGAATTCCATCTTTTGAAGAATCTAAATTATTAATAGTTAAATTACCTTCTTCCATATAGAAAGTTTCACTTGCGATACCATGCTTAGATGCACTTATATTAATAGAAGAAGAGAAGATATATAAATTACTAGATACTTTAATACCAGTAGAATCTAAATCATTAGAAGATATATTTAAACTACCTTTACCATTAATAATTAAATCACCTTTAACTTGTAATACATTATTACCTTCACCATTAGAAGTAATTGAATTAGTAGTACCTTCAATTAATGTGATAATTAAAGTGATTTTCTTATCTGATTTAATAATCCCAGAAGTTCCATTACCATTTATAGAAGCATTATTTAAATAAAGATGAATAGTTGAATCTTTACTCGCATTAATAATTAATCCTGAAGTATAATTTCCACTTAGTAAATAATCTCCAGAAGCAGTAATTGAATCTCCATCGTTTAAAGAAATAATACTAGTTTCATCATAAGAAATATTATCTTTATATGACTTTGTAACTAATGAATTAACTTGTTGCTTTATAGATGATTTAATACTTTCATAATCTTGTTCTTCAGGTGTAGGTAATTGACTTTTATCACTTGAAGAACTATTTTCATTTACATACATGCCACTTCCATAACTTGTTATCGAAGAACTTGTTTGATTCGATTCATAACTTGTAACACTAGAAGAAGTAGAAGAGCAAGATGCAAATAATGAAAGAGAAAATAAACTGAGTAATAAAATCTTTTTTGATAATGGTTTAATCATAATAATGAATCTCCTTTTTAATCTATATTATAAAGATTTCCTTAAAATTAACAAAAAAATTATAAATAAAAAAATAAATTTTATAAGTAAAATAATTAATTTTTTAAGTGATTTAAATAAGTTATACTAAAAAACATTTTAGTTGAATTGATAAAACTTTATTTATTAAAAAAATAGGGTATTTTTAAATGCTTGGATATTGAGAAAATTTACATCTGTAGTATAATAATTTATGTAAACGCTTACAGGAGGTAGGTTATGATTTATGATGTTTTAATAATAGGCGGAGGAATTACAGGTTGTTCAATTGGTTTTGAATTATCTAAATATGATTTAAAAGTCAAAATGGTTGAAAAACATAATGATATTTCCATGATGACAACTAAAGCTAATTCTGGAATTGTTCATGCTGGCTATGATCCAAAGCCAGGAACCAAAATGGCAAGATTAAATGTTTTAGGAAGTAAAATTTATAAAACTTTAGCGAGAGATTTAAATGTTCATTATGTCAATAATGGTTCTTTAGTTATTGGTAGAAATGATAAAGATAAAGAAATAATTAATGAATTATTTAGACGTGGTAAAGCAAATGGTGTTGAAGATATAGCGATTCTTACTACAGATGAAATAAGAAAAATAGAACCTTCAATTAACCAAGAAGTTAATTATGCTTTATATGCACCAACTGCAGCGATTGTTTCTCCTTGGGAAATGGCTTTAGCTCTTGGTGAAAACGCAGTTAGAAATGGTATGGAATTATCATTAGAAACTGAAGTATTAGATATTAATAAAGTCGGTGATAAATTTGTAATTAAGACTTCTAAAGGTGATATTGAAGCTAAATATGTTATTAATGCTGCAGGTTTATACGCGGATAAAATTAATGATTTAGCAATTAAAGATCATAAAGAAGAACACTTTGATATCACACCAGTTAAAGGTGAATATTATTTATTAGATAAAGTTGAAGGAAGATTAGCCAACACTGTTATTTTCCAAACACCAAATGAACTTGGTAAAGGTGTATTAGTTTCAAAAACTGTTCACGGCAATTTAATTGTCGGACCTAACGCAAGTAGTGAAGTAGAATCAAAAGATGATGTTTCAACTACATCCAAAGCATTAAGCTATGTTAGAACTGCATCAGCTTTATCAGTACCTACAATTAATTTTAGAAATAACATTAGAAACTTCTCTGGTGAAAGAGCAACAATTGTTGGAAGAGATGATTTCTTAATTGAAGAATCAAAAGCAGTTCCAGGATTTATTAATTTCGCTGGAATTAAATCACCTGGTTTAAGCTGTGGACCTGCATTTGGATTAGAAGCAGTTGATATGCTTAAAAAAGCAGGCTTAACATTTAAAGAAAATAAGAATTTTGAAATTACTCCATTACCAAAATTCTTTAAAGATATGACAAAAGATGAAATCAATCATAAAGTTGAATCTAATCCTTTATATGGAAGAATTATTTGCCGTTGTGAAACAGTATCTGAAGGTGAAATTGTCGATGCATTACATCGTCCAATTGTTTGCCCAACTATTGACGGAGTTAAAAGAAGAACTAATGCTGGAATGGGTAGATGCCAAGGTGGTTTCTGCGGACCTAAAGTATTAGAAATTATTAAAAGAGAAACAGGCTTAAAAGCAATGGATATTCTTCAAGATAAGGCAGGATCACATATTGTACTTGCTCACACTAAAGGAGGAGACGAAAATGAATAGTTATGATTTAGTCGTTGTTGGAGGAGGTCCTGCTGGACTTGCTGCAGCATATGAAGCATATAACAATGGCGTTAAAGACATTTTAATCATTGAAAGAGATAATCATTTAGGTGGTATTTTAAATCAATGCATTCATAATGGTTTTGGTTTAACTAGATTTAAAGAAGAATTAACAGGACCTGAATATGCAGGTAGATTTATTGATTTAGTTAAAAAAACTGATATCAAAGTAAAATCTGATACAATGGTTTTACATCTATCTCATGATAAAGAAGTTCATTACGTTAACAAAGATGAAGGATATCAAGTAATCAAAGCAAAAGCGATTATTCTTGCAATGGGATGTAGAGAAAGAACTCGTGGTGCGATTTCTACTCCAGGGGTAAGAACTGCAGGTATATTTACTGCCGGAGCTTGCCAAAAATATGTTAACTTAGATGGCTATTTAGTCGGTAAGAAAGTTGTTATTTTAGGATCTGGTGATATTGGCTTAATTATGGCAAGAAGAATGACCTTAGAAGGGGCAAAGGTTCTCGCTGTATTAGAATTAATGCCATATTCAAATGGATTAAATAGAAATATTGTTCAATGTCTAAATGACTTTAATATTCCTTTATATCTATCTCATACTGTAACAGATATTAGAGAAAAAGATGGTAGAGTAAATCAAATTGTTGCTTCCAAAGTTGATAGCAAGAATCAACCTATTCCAGGAACTGAAATGGTATTTGATGCAGATACATTATTATTAAGTGTTGGCTTAATCCCAGAAAATGAATTAACAAAAGAAGCACAAATTGATATTGATCCAAGAACTAATGGACCTCGTGTATATGAAAATAATGAAACTTCATTAGATGGTGTCTTTGCTTGTGGTAACGTATTACATGTTCATGACTTAGTCGATAATGTTTCATTAGAATCAGAAAGAGCAGGTCGTTCTGCCGCAAAATATATTTTATCTTCTAAAAAAGAATTTAGTGCACCTATTGTAATGAAAAATGGCAATATGGTTTCTTACACTGTACCTCAATTAGTTAGAAAAGAAAACTTAGATGATACATTAGATATTTTCTTTAGAGTAAGAGGTGTAATGACCAATAAAAGAATTATCGCTCGCTCAGGAGATAAGATTCTTGCAAAGGTTATGAAATTACATTTAGCTCCTGGTGAAATGGAACAATTAAAAATTAAGAAAGAATTATTAGACGATGTCGAAGGCGAAATCATCGTTGAAGTGGAGGAATAAATATGAAAGAACTAATTTGTATTACATGTCCTAGAGGTTGTCATTTACAAGTTGATGAAGTTACTTTCGAAGTAAAAGGTAATTCTTGTCCACGTGGCGCGATTTATGGCGCGAATGAATTAAGAGATCCTCAAAGAGTAATTACTTCTACAGTTAAAATTACAAATGCATCTATGAATAGATTACCAGTAAGAACTTCAAAATCTATTTCAAAAGCAAAAATGATGGAAGTAATGAAATTATTAGATGAAGTTGTTGTTAATGCTCCAGTTCATAGAGGAGATATTATCTTAGAAAACATTTTAGGTACTGATGTTAATATTATTGCTTGTAGGGATTTATAATTATGGAAAAGAAAAGAAGATATGTTATCGCACTTGATCAAGGTACAACTTCTTCAAGATGTGTAATTTTTGATAACTCTAGTAATATTGTTGATATTGTCCAAAAAGAATTTAAACAAATCTATCCTCAACCAGGTTGGGTTGAACACGATGCAATGGAAATATTCGCTTCTCAATATTCTGTTATGACAGAAGCTATTGCTAGATGTGGTATTCGTCCTTATCATATTCAAGCTATTGGTATTACTAACCAAAGAGAAACAACTATTGTTTGGGATAAAAATACTGGTAAACCAATTTACAATGCAATCGTATGGCAATGTAGAAGAACCGCGGATATTATTGAACAAGCTAAAAAAGATGGTTTGACCGAATATATTAAAGAAAATACAGGCTTAGTACCTGATGCTTATTTCTCTGCATCTAAAATTAAATGGATTTTAGATCACGTTGAAGGCGCAAGAGAAAAAGCGGAAAATGGTGAATTATTATTCGGTACTGTTGATACATGGTTAATGTGGAAATTAACAGGTGGTAAAACTTTTGCGACTGATTATACTAACGCATCTAGAACCATGATTTATAATATTAAGGAATTAAAATGGGATAAGAAATTATGCGATTATTTTGGTATCCCTATGTCAATGCTTCCTGAAGTTAAAAAATCTAGTGATGATTATGGAAGTGTTTCTATCTTTGGTTATGATATACCAATTACTGGTGTAGCAGGTGACCAACAAGCAGCTTTATTTGGTCAAGCTTGTTTTGAAAAAGGCGATATTAAAAACACATATGGAACTGGTTGTTTCTTATTAATGAATATTGGCGAAAAATTTGTTAATTCTAAAAATGGATTAGTTACAACAATCGCAGCGACCGCGGATGATAAAGTAAATTACGCTTTAGAAGGTTCTGTCTTCGTCGGAGGGGCTATTGTTCAATGGCTTAGAGATGAAATGAGATTTATTGTTGATGCTGCCGATAGTGAATATTTCGCGACTAAAGCAAAGACAAATGGAGGAGTTTATATTGTTCCTGCGTTTACTGGACTTGGCGCTCCACATTGGGATATGTATGCTAGAGGTACTATCTTTGGTTTAACTAGAGGTAGTAACCGTAACCATATTGTTCGTGCAGCTTTAGAATCAATCGCATATCAAACAATGGATGTTATCGATGCGATGAAACAAGATACAGGATTAGAAATAAATTCATTAAAAGTTGATGGAGGTGCATCAAAGAATAATTTCTTAATGCAATTCCAAGCAGATATTATTAACGCACATGTCCAAAGAGCGAAGATTATGGAAACTACCGCTTTAGGTGCTGCATATCTTGCAGGATTAAAAGTTGGAACATGGGAATCTTTAGATGAAATTAAGAAGATTTGGGCAGTTGATAAAGAATATATCCCTAATATTCAAGGTGAAGAAAAAGAAGAATATATTAAAAGATGGCATAAAGCTATTTCAATGGCTAAAGGGTGGGAAAATTTCGATTAATCTAAAATTTGACAAAACCTTAACACTATGCTATTATATTCGAGCATAGAAATATGCAAGGGGGAAAGTTTGCTAAGAGAGTTTTCTCTTAGCTTTTTATTTTGTATTAAACATATTTTATTGCTATAATGTATTTATATTATTAAAGGGGTCTATATGAAAATCGGTTTAAGAAATATTAAAACGGCAATTTCAGTTGCGATTTGTTTATTTATTTATCTAATTATAATTTTAGTATCTTTTATTTTTAATTCATCATGGGTTAAAAGTTTTAAGATTGCAACTCAGCTTTATACGCCGTTCTTTGCTTGTTTAGCGACAGCTTATTCAATATCTACAACTAAAGAAAAATCTTTAGCTCAAGGTAAATTAAGACTTTCGGCATCTATTATTGGAGGTTTATTTGGATTATTAGTTGTTTCTATTTATCAATTATTTGGTTTAGAATGGCCTTTCCAACATATCTCCGCGACTGGTAATGCAACAACTGACGCTCCTACTGGTATATTTAAAGGATGGTTTGTTGGAGGAGAGAATTTTACAAGTGATAATGTTAATGCTCAATTCTTACTTTCATTTATCGGTCCTATTTGTATAACTGCTTTAACAGTCGTTGTTGTTATATTATTTTGTAATTTAATTCATCATCCTGAATGTAGCTTTATCGCAGTTTTAACATTAACCGCGGTTATGTGTTCGCTTGGTACTAATCCAATTATTTATGGACCAAATAGAATTTTATCAACTGTCATTGGTATTTTAGTCGCACTTGGAGTAAATATGATTAAATTACCGCATTATAAAAACAAAGATATTAAATTGATCTTTGGCTTAGATGGAATTTATAAAAATAATGATGACGCTATATCTGGATTTAATCATTATGAAATTGATCGATTAATTGAAGATGGCGCGGATGTTAGTTTATTTACAACTAGAGCTCCATCAAAAATAATATCAATGATTGATGATACAAGAATTAAAAATCCTGTTATTTGTATGTCAGGCGCGGCAGTATATGATTTTAAAAATGAAAAATATTTATATGTAGAAAATATTAAAGATGATGTATCGATTAAAATTTCTGAAATCTTAAAGAAATTAAATGTCACACCATTTGTTAATGTCATTAAAGATGATTTACATTATGTTTATAGTGAATCTTTAGATAACGATGCAGAAAGACTTTATTTTAACAATAGAAGAAATGAACCATATATTTCTTTTAATTTAGTTCCATCTTCACCTAATACTTCTGTATTGTATTACATGGTTATTGATAAAACTGAAATCATTGATGAACTTGAACAAGATTTATTAAAAGAGGGAATTTCTGATCAATTAGTGATGTTAAAATATGAAGCATACGAACAAGATGAAAAATTTGATGGTTATTCATATTTAAAAATATATTCAAAAGATATTGAAAATTTAAAATATTTAAAAGATTTTAATGATAAGAAAATTTATGGATTTATCTCTCATAAATATGATTATATCTTACAAGAAAATGTATCTTATTCTTTATCACCAGAATTTATTAATGAAAAATTAATTAAATCAACTAATGAAGTAGTAAAAGATGATAAAAACTTAATAAAGAAAGCAATCAAGATTTATCATTCAAAAGAATATAATAAATAATTTTATACCAACTAAAAAGCCTATTTTGAAGATAGGCTTTTCATTTTCTTTTGATTATTAAATTTTTGCAAGAGCTTCTTTTTTACGGTTAGCTTCTTTTAAATATGAATCTTCATGTAATGTATTAAACATCATCATATTCCAATAATAGAGAATTAAATTAATAACATTATTGAAAGCTTCTAATTGTTCATATATATCACTTGGAATATCTTTTCCATAATAATATTTTAAGAACTTATCAATAGTTTGTTTATTTGAAATATGATTCTTTGATAAGAACATTGCAATATCATAAGTTGGAATATTATTAGAAGCATATTCAAAATCAATAAAGTAAACATCATTATTTTTAACTAAAATATTTCCAGGAAGTAAATCATTATGGCATAAATATAATTCTTCATTATTTACGATAGATAATGCTTTAGATAATATATCATCGTGATTTGGAAGTTTTTCAGTATGTGAATTTTCATGATAGTAAGAAACATGGTCTTCAATTGAATAATCTACTAAACATTTATATTTAAAACCATGTAATTTTTTCATCTTAACAGCGATTTTTTCTAAAATGTCATCAGGAATTTCTTTGTAAGTAGATAAATCTTTCGCATCTTTAACATATTCTGTGATCTTGACACCTTCTTCTGTGATATATAAACAAGGGAAAGTAATATCTTTATCTACAATAAAATGTTCTACATTAACTTCATTTTTTGTGTCGTAGAAATGTTGTACATATGATTTTCTTTCTCTGAATAAATACTTATCATTAACTAGGTAGTTATTATTTGATACGCCACCTTCATAGTATTGAATTGATTTAACATCGATATTCAATTGTTTTTTAAATACATCAATTATTTGTTTCATAGTTCCCACCTTTAAAAATTATAATATTATTATAATTCTTTTAGTTTTATTTTGGTATAATCTTTTATATATATGACAGGAGGAAACTAAAAAATGCTAAATATTGTGCTCTTTCAACCGGAAATACCCCAAAATACTGGAAATATTATAAGAACTGCGATGGCTTTAAAAGCTAAATTACATTTAATTAAACCTTTAGGATTCGACATAGGAGATAAATCTCTTTTAAGAGCGAGTATGGATTATATCGATGAATGCGATATTGAAACATATGAAAACATTGAAGAATTTTATAAAAAGAATCCTGATGCAGATATATACTATGTAACTAGATATTCAAAAAAGACTTATTCTGATTTTGATTATTCAAGAGTAACAAAAGATTATTATTTTATGTTTGGAAGAGAATCAACTGGTATTCCTCATGATGTATTAAGAGATCATTTAGATAAATGTGTAAGAATTCCAATGGTAATGAACGCGAGAAGTTTGAATTTATCTAATTCAGTTGCGATTGTTCTTTTTGAAGCAGCAAGACAACAAGAATTCTATGGTCTTTCTACTTTCGAAGCAATTAAAGGAGAAGATTTTTTAGAAAATGAAAAATAAAATATTTATTATATTATTAATGATATTTTGTCTTTCTTCCTGCGGAAATATTAATGAATCAGAAATTATAACATCATCTTCAGCTTCAAAGGATTATTCTTCTATTACTCCATATATTGAAGTAGAGAGAAATGAAGAAAAAACATTTAAAGATATCAATGTTAATCAATATGTAAATAAGATGGAAAATAAAGATTCATTTATTATGTTTTTCTATATGACAACATGTGGAGGATGTAATTCTGCGAAAGAAAAACTATTAATACCTTATATGGAAGAAACTTCCATCATGATCTATGCAATGGATATTAAAAGTGATGAAAACTATGAATATTTATATTTAATGCAACAATATCAAATTCTTGATAATAGTTATTATTATTTTAGAGATAATGGTAAAGTAGGGATGAAAACACCAACTATTTGTATTATTGATAAAGGTGTCACTGTTGATTATCATCTTGGATATAGTCAAGATCTATTAAATATCATTAAAGCATATTGCTATTTACCTCCAATTGGCGAATAAAAAAAATAGACCGTGGTCTATTTTTTTAATGTGTCTTTAATTAGTTTAATTGATGATTGTCTTATTTCATTTAAAGTAATTGTTTCATAATTATTAAATGTAACAAGTCCTCTTTTAGAAGGGACTTTTTTAACTTCTTTTCTATCGGTAACAATGACATCTCCAGAAGTTAAAGAAGCTAGATATAAAGCAATTTCACTAGAGAGTAATATTGCTTCTTTTGATGGATTTGAAGAGAATATGATAACATGTGGACCATGTACATCTTTCGCGTGCAAGAAATAATCATCTTTTCTTGCAAGTTCAAAAGTTAAATATTCATTTTGATAAGAAGATAAACCAAAACCAATTTTTTCACCAGTACTCGCGATTATATAATGAGGAGAATAGACTTTAGGTGAATTTTTCTTTTTCTTGTTGTTTTGATTCTTCTCTTTTTTGATATAGCCATCTTCTTTTAATTCATTGATGATATCTTCCATATCTTCGATTGAAGCATATTTAACTTGGTTATCTAACTTTTCAAAATAGTCAATTTTATCTTTGGTTAAGTTAATTTGAATATTAACTTGTTCTAAAGCAACTTTTGATTTTTGATAGAGTTTAAAATATTTATTCGCATTACCAATTAAATCGAGTTTATCATCTAAAGGAATAATTCTTCCTTCAATAGTGATTTGCTTTTGACCTTTTGTGTATGAATCTAAATTCATGAATAATAGATTACCAATTTCGATATAATCTTTCTTTTCTTCCGCTTTTTTTAAATCGTTATTAAGATTGACTAATTTATTTCTTAAACCTTTTAATTTATGAGAAATTGTATGAAGTACAAGCTCATAATGTGATTTTTTATATTTTTCATTTTCTTTTTCTTCATAGATGGAAGATAAATCATCCAATTTGAATTCTTTACATCCTGTGACAGATTTTAAAGGAATAGAGATAATATCATTTTTATAATTATAGAATTTAGTTGACGATTTAATTTCATTTACGATATCTTTAATGTTTTCACCATTATTAACTCGATATTCTATTTCATTATAAATAGTTTTAATTACTTTTGATTTGATAGTTTCTAAAGTATCATCTTCATTAAATTCTTTATTTTCTAAATTTAAATATTGATAATGTAAACCTCTAGCTAGAGGTCTTAATTCATCTAAAGAAGATGATTTTTTAATGCAATCGATAATGATATTATTTTCATCAGTAATAATGGCATTAGGTCTATAAGGTATTAATTCAACAATTAATTTATTAGTGATAGTTTGATAAGAAGGAGTTAATTTTTTAATAGTAAAAGTGATTACTTTATCAGAATCTAATTTTTCTAAAGCAATAATTTTACCACCTTCAAAATATTTTTTTAATGATGCAACAAAACCAGATGATTCTTGAATCATTTTAAAATATGATGAAGAAATTAGCATATAAGGATTAGAATTATCAAAACTAAAAATTAATGATTCTTGTTTATTAGAAAATAAGAAAAAAGAAAAATCTGTATTGGAGATTTTTACTATCTTTGATATTTTTGCGTTTAATAATCGATCGTATAGACCATTATATATTCTTGTAAAAGTAAAATTTGATATTGCCATAAGTTATCACCCACCTAAATTATTATAACTAATTTAATTAATTTAATAAATATTATTTATTACGCCTTTTTAACATTTGTAAAAAAATGATTTAATCTTATTGAAATTAAACTTTTAAATGATAGAATAATATTTATATATATTAAGCGAGGTAATTATGGAAAAAGGTTTATTAATCGTTCTTTCAGGACCTAGTGGTGTAGGTAAAGGCACTGTTAGAAAACAAATATTTAAAGATGAATCACTCAATTTAGCATATTCAATTTCAATGACAACTAGATTACCAAGAAATGGTGAAGTTGATGGAGTTGATTACTACTTTGTTTCTAAAGAGGATTTTGAAAACGCGATTAAAAACAATGAACTACTTGAATACGCACACTTTGTTGGTAACTATTATGGAACACCAAAGTTCAGTGTTGAAAAATTAAGAAACGAAGGAAAAAATGTTTTCCTTGAAATTGAAGTAGAAGGGGCTAAAAAAGTTTTAGAAGAATATAAAGATGATCCAGGAGTATTATCTATTTATTTACTTCCACCTTCATTAAGAGAACTCGCAAAACGTATCAGAGGAAGAAAATCTGAACCTGAAGAAATCATTCAAGAACGTTTAGAAAAAGCAAAAAGAGAAATGGGTTCTAAAACCTATTATCAATTTAATGTATTGAACGATAATATCGCACGCAGCGCTGGAGAAATTACTCGCCTTATTAAATTAAAAATCGCTGCAAATAAAAATTCAAAATAAATTATAAAAGGAGGGCTTATGCGTTTACTTGGTGTCATTATTGAATACGCATCAAATAAAGTTAACCGTCCTTTTTCTTATGCTTATAATGGCACTTTGGATGTAAAAGTTGGAACTAGAGTATTAGTAAATTTCGCTCATAAGAATATTGTTGGATATGTTGTTGATATTAAAGAAACATCTTTAAGCATCGATGAATATATCAAACAAACTGGAGTTAATTTAAAAGAAATTATTTCTATTATTGATAAAGAACCAATCTTGACTGATGAATTAATGAAGCTATCAGATGATGTTGCTTCTTATTATATCGCTCCTAAGATTAGCGTTCTTTCTTCAATGCTTCCTCCTTCTTTAAAACCAAGCTTATCTAGTTTAAATAAACCTCATATTGCTTATGAAACATATATTGAAGTTATCAATAAAAATCCTGATGGATTAACTCCAAAACAAGAAGAATTATTAATTGAATTATCTTCGTTCGAAGGATTAATTTTAAAAAAAGATATTAAATCTACTTTGATACCAAAACTTGTTGAAAAAGATAAAATAAAGTTGGTTAAAAAAGAAAAAATTAGATTAATTCAAGATGATGTAGAACATGTTGAAGATAAAGAATTAACGCTAGAACAACAAAATGCATATAATACAATTTTAGAATCAAATGATAAAATCTTTCTTTTAGAAGGTGTGACTGGATCTGGTAAAACAGAAGTATATTTAAAAGTCGCAAAAAAGATGTTAGATGAAGGAAAACAAGTATTGATGCTTGTTCCAGAAATATCTTTAACTTTCCAAATGGTTAAAAGATTTAAACAAAAATTTGATAACGTCGCGATTTTGCATTCTGATTTAACTCCAGGAGAAAAATATGATGAATATCGTCGTATTAAAGATCATAAAGTAAATATTGTAGTTGGAGCAAGAAGCGCTATATTCGCACCATTAGATAATATTGGTCTTATTATTATCGATGAAGAACATGTTGAAACTTATAAACAAGAAACTTCACCTTTTTATAATGCTTTAGAAGTAGCGAAGATGCGTCAAAAATATTATCCTGATTGCAAAATTATTTTAGGAAGTGCGACTCCTTCATTAGAAACAAAAATTAGAGCTTTAAAAGGTGTATATCATCAATTGTATTTAACTAAGAGATTTAATGATTTACCTTTAGCGAAAACTAGTATTGTTGATATGCTTGATTATCATAACTTAGATAAAGATTCAGTAATATTTTCTTTGCAATTAAGAAAAGAAATTGAAAATACATTAAATAACAATAAACAAGTTATGTTACTTATTAATAAAAGAGGATTTTCATCTTTTGTTACTTGTCGTAAATGCGGTCGGACTTTAAAATGTCCTACTTGTGGTATCCCTTTAGCGTATCATTCAAAAATTAATATGCTTAAATGCCATCACTGCGGTTATGTTTCAAAAATGGTTAGTGAATGTCCTCATTGCAAAGCTAATACATTTTCCAAAGTTGGTTTTGGCAGTGAAAGAGTTGAACAAGAAATTAATCGTCTTTTCCCTAAAGCAAAAACTTTGAGATTAGATTCTGATGTGGCAAATATCAAATCAAATGTAAAAAATATCATATCTAAGTTTGAAAATCATGAAGCGGATATTTTAATAGGTACTCAAATGATCGCAAAAGGACATGATTTTAAAGATGTAACTTTAGTAGGCATCGTTTTAGCGGATTTAGGATTAAATATTCCATCATATAAATCCGCGGAACGTACATTTAATTTAATTACTCAAGCTTTGGGTCGCGCAGGTAGACATGAAAAAGGTGCATGCGCGGTTATTCAAACATATATGCCTAAATCATATGTAATTTATGATGCTTCAATTCAAGATTATAATCGCTTCTTTAATGAGGAAATGAAAATAAGGAAGATTAATCAAAATCCACCTTATACTTATTTAACGTTAGTTACATTACAAGGCAAAGATGAAAAAGAAGTTATAGATTCATCTTTTGAAGTAAAGAATTTCTTGGAAGCTAAATTCGCTTCTAAAAATGTCACTGTGGTTGGACCAAGTGAACCATTTATCATTAAAAATGATGGTAAATATAATAGAAAATTACTTTTAAAATATAAATCATACAATGATGTAAAAGATGTTTTAAAAGAATTAGTTGAAAATATTAATAAAAATAATCGTATTGATGTTATAATCAATGTCGATCCGTATGAAGATTATTAGGAGGATTTATGGTAATTATTAATTTTTATAGTATAGATTTTGAAATGGTCGGTAGATTAGATGAACAAATTCATGAAAAAGTTGCGAATGCATTTGGTATTAAAAATGAAGAATTGATTTTTAATGCATCTGATTCATTTGTCTTTTATAAAGGTCATGAACAAACTTCATATAATGTTTATATCAAAGTTGAAGCACCTATGGAATTATCTTTAGAAGAAGAAAAAGTTGCTTCTATTTTAATGAATGAAACAAAAGATTACGCGATGCACGTAAGAATCTTATTCTCATATTTTGATGAAACTCATTATTATGAAAGAGTAGCTCGTCAATATCCAGAATTTATTACAACAAGCATCGAAGCTAAAGTAGAAGACGATGAATATGATGAAGAACGCGAATATAGTGAAGATGAAATTTATACAGGAAACATCTTTGTAGAAAATGGCGTTTTAGATGAAGATGCACCAGCATCAATGGATGATATTTTAAAGAAATAATATGAGGATTAATATTCTAGGCGCGGGGGCAATGGGATTATTATATGCCTCATATTTAATAAAAAATAATGATGTTACTTTAATTGAACATCGTAAAGAAACTGTTGATTTTATATCAAAAAACGGGGTAAATGTTACAACTGATGGTGTTAAAAGAAATTATAAAATATCGATCGTTGAAAGTGGAACTTTATTACCTCCATGCGATTTATTTATCGTTTTTGTTAAAAATGTTAATACCAATGAAGCATTGATGGAAAATCTTTCTTCTATTGATGAACACACAAATGTTTTAACCCTTCAAAATGGTTATGGAAGTGTTGATATTATTTCTCAATATGTCAACAAAAATCAAATTTATGTAGGAACAAGCAAACACAATTCTTTAAACTTAGGAAATGGTAATATTGTTCATACCGCGAGTGGAATAACTAACATTGGTACTTATTTTGGTGATATCAATACCTTAGAAAAGATTGTTTCTAATTTTAATGAAGCAGGACTTTCTTCTAAAGTTGTATCCAATGTTAATTATGTCATTTTTGAAAAATTAATTTTAAATGCATGCATGAATGCTTTATCTGCGTTATACAATACAACTTTTAAATCTTTGTTAGATGATCCATATGCTTTTGAAATACTTAAAAATATTATTAAAGAAGGCATTGAAGTAGTTAAGAATGTTGGAGTAAATATTGATTTAAATGAAGAATTAAATATCTTAAATAAAGTATTTGGAAATTCTTCTGAAGGTAAATCTAGTATGTGCCAAGATATCCTTGCTCATCGAAAAACAGAAGTTGATTTCATTAATGGAGCTATTTCTTCTTTAGGTAAAAAATATAATATAAAAACTCCTTATAATGATTTAATGGTTAATATGATTCATTTTAAAGAAAACATAAACAAAAATAGTTAGTTCAAACTAGAACTAACTATTTTTTTGTTATTTGCTGAATGTCGCTTTTAATGAGCCACCTTCAGATGAACCTTCAAAATGTAATTCGCATGTAGTAAGAGAAGTTAAAACTTGTTTTACAATTGGTGAATCATCAAATGTGGAAGATAAATCAAAGGTTAATACTTTATTTTGTGCATCAAATGATAAATATTCTTCTTCACTTGTAACAACTTGTAAGTAATTTAATACTTCTTCTTGTTCACTTGCGTTTAAACTTAATGAACCAATTCTTAAAGAATTTAATTTTGCATTAATTTTATAATTTTGACTTGGTAATTCATTAAAATCTCCAACAATTGAAATTCTATTGCCGTTTATTGAAACTACTAAAGTGATTTGGAAAGTACCATCACCAAATAATGTATGCAATGATTCAACTTCGATATAAGCAATATCGGATTTGTTTGTAAAAGCAATTGATGTACCAATAAATTCCATACTTCCAAAGATAGAATCGAAGTTATCTTTGGTTAAATTAATATTTAATTGACCTTTTGCAATATCAGTTATTAAAGATGAATAATCATAAGTAATATAATCAGATAATATTCTAGAATGAGTTTGTTTGATACCTTCATTTGTTTTGCTTAATGAAGTGTTATCAATATCTTCTTTAACATTATCAGTACAATTATTATATCCATTAATGTAATAAGTTAAGACACTCGATAAATTTGAATAAGTCGCGATACCTTGGTTAAAAGAAGTTAAGACATTATTTTTAATCGATGAATCAATATTTAATGGATAAGAGATAGCTCCATCTAGGCTTTCTTTATAAAGTAATGTTTCGTAATTGATACTAAAACCAACTTTTTTATTCTTACCTAATTCTAGAGTAAATATTTCTTCGTGCTCCATTAATAATGTAGTTAAAAGATTTAATAATGCTTTAGTCTTTTCATCATCGGTAGAATTTAAAATTAATTTTATCAATGAATCTTTATTAAATTTGAAACAAAGATTAGCTTTATCAATTTCACAAGTGATTTCTTTTTCTTTAAAATAATTTTCTAAAGAAGAGACATCCATCTTTGATACTGCGTATTTAGTAATTGGATTATTTAATATTTCTAAGTTACCTAAATATCCTTGTTTTAATGTAAAACAATAATTGCTTCCATCATCTTCTAAATATAAATTTCCTTGAATTCTTGTATTGAAAGTAAACACTTTTGCATTCAATTCTAAATGCATAGTTCCATCATCTAAGAAAGAGACATAACATCCATTGAAAGTTACATTAGGAATAACTACCTTAGTTGCAATATTATAAAAAAGTTCATTTAATTCATAATCATTAAGAGTGAAATCGATTTTATAATTATTGTTGTTTAATCCTTTGTAGGCATCTTTATGGAATACTTCTTCAATTTCCATCGGATTATTTTTAATATCTTCTGGAGTGTTATTGGTGCTATCATTTAGGTTAATCGCTAAATAGATAAATATACCACCTAGAAGCAAAATAATTATTAGTAGTAAGATTAATAAAATTTTAAAAATTTTTTTGATCATTGTGATTACCTCTAAAATTAATATAACAAGAAAAATAGCTTATTGCAAAAGCAATTAAAAAAATAACTAAAAAATCGATTTTTTAAGAAAGATAATATTTAATAATATTATTAAGTTTGATAAAATTATAAAAAAGAGGGCAAAATTATGAACTTACTAATTAAAACTTATGATTTGTTAAAAAACTTAAAAGATGGTAAATATACATTCTCTACATTGATGAATAAAAATATCGATGAATGCAATTTAGATGAACTCGATAAAAACTATGTAAAGAATTCTTTAAAATGCATTGTTAATCGATATCACACTTTAAGATTCCAAATCTTAGAAGAATTTAAAACTAATGATGAAGTATTACTCGATTATTTAATCATTGGTTTAAGCTATTTACTTTTTGTTAAAGGATTTTCTAAACAAGATTTATTAAATCAATTAAAAGAAGTAAGCGATGAAAAGAAATATGATTTAGATATGGATGTAATTAATTCTTTATACGATCATATCTTAGAAAAACCATACGATAAATTAGTTGGTATATATGAAGATAACTTCATTAAAAAAACAGCTTTACTTTATGCTTATCCTGAATGGATCGTTGGAATGGTAAAAAAACAATACGGTTCTAAAAATGCCTATAAGTCATTTGCAGCGACAAGAAAGAGTAAAAAAGATATAACAGTTTGCCTTAACCCAATGGAAGATAATAATGAAATTGCTAAAGATCCTTCTTTTATTAAATTAGAATATGCTTCATGCGCATATAACTATGAAGGTAGCGATCCTTTAGTAAAGGTAGATTTATTTAGAAGAAAGAAAGTTTATGTTATGGATGGAAGTGAACAATTATTAGTCGATGTTTTAAATCCATTACAAAGTGAAAATATTCTTATCTTTGGTGATCAAAAAGCAATGATGGCAATTTCTTGTGCTTATAAGATGAATGATTTTGGAGTTGTTAATTATTTTTCTTCTGATTCTACAAGTTATTTTGATGCTAAAACTAAATTAAAATCTTTTGGTGTTAAATCATTAAAAGTTGAAGAAGCAACATATAATTTATTATGCACACATTTAGATTATGAAAGCTGCGATAAAGTTTTATGCATGCCAAAAAGTTCTAGACTTGGTGAAGTTAGAAAATATCCAGAAATTTTACTTCAATTAAAACAATCAGATTTAGATGGCATTATTGCAAATCAAAAAGAAACAATTAATGAAGTATCTAAATTTGTTAAAAAAGGTGGAATGTTAATTTATTCAGTTCCAACTTTAAACGCAAAAGAATCTATGCATTTAGTTCATAACTTCTTAGATGAACATAAAGATTTTGCATTAGTTGAAGAAAAGATGGTATTCCCTTATGAATATAAAACATCTGGTATTTATTATGCAAAATTAAAAAAGAATGAAATGGAAGAACAACATGATTAATTTATACGGACTTACACTTTCTAAATTAGAAGATTTGATGTTACAAGAAAATCAATCTAAATTTAGAGCAAAACAAATTTTTACTTGGATTTATGAAAAAGGCGCGACTAATTTTGATGATATGAGCGATATTTCTAAATCCTTTAGAGAAATTTTAAAAGAAAAATATTGTTTAGAAAAACCTTCAATTTATATTAAACAAGTCGCAAGTGATGGAACTATTAAATTGCTTTTAGAAATGAAAGATGGTTCCAAGGTTGAGACTGTTTTAATGCGTTATAACTATGGCAATGTTATTTGTGTTACATCTCAAGTTGGTTGTAATATGGGGTGCTCTTTTTGCGCATCTGGTTTATTAAAGAAACAAAGAAACTTAGAAGCTCATGAAATTGTTGGTGAAGTTCTTGTCATGAATGATTTATTAAAAGAAGAAGGATCTAAAGTTACTCATATTGTTGTTATGGGTACTGGTGAACCATTTGATAATTATGACAATGTTATTGACTTTGTAAGAATCGCGAACGACCAAAAAGCTTTAGCGATTGGCGCTCGTCATATCACAGTTTCAACTTGTGGTATTCCAGATAAGATTATTCAATACGGTAGAGAAGGATTACAAGTTAATTTGGCCATTTCCTTACATGCTCCAAATAATGAATTAAGAAGCAAAATTATGAAAGTTAATAAAGCTTATCCTTTAGAAGTTTTAATTCCTGCGGTTAAAGATTATATTGATCATGCTGGAAGAAGAGTTACTTATGAATATATTATGCTTAAAGATGTCAATGATTCATTAGAACATGCGCGTCAATTAGTAGAATTAATTAAACCTACATATGCATATGTTAATTTAATTCCTTATAATCCAGTTATTGAAAATGGATATGACCGTGCGGATGGAGAAAAAGTTCATGCATTCATGGATTATTGTATCAAGCATGGAGTAAATACAACTATTAGAAAAGAATTCGGCACCGATATTGATGCCGCATGCGGACAATTAAGAGCGAAAGAAGTAGGTAAATTAAAATAATGAGTTACTATTTTAAGACAGACAAAGGTTTAGTTAGACCATTAAATGAAGATTCTACCTCCATATTTGAATTCAATGATGGAGGAATTCTTTTGCTTGTCTTAGATGGTATGGGTGGACATTTAAAAGGTGATGTGGCTAGTTCAATGGGCTTATCATCTATTTTAGAAGATGTGAAGAATTTTTCTGATTCTTTTGCACATAACAAAAAACGATCTCATTCGTTTTTTGGAAAAAAGTTTTCTTATCACAAAAGAAAGAAACTATTAATTAAAGCTGTTAAAAAAGCTAATAAGAAAATTAATACTTTAGGTTCAAGTGATATTGCTTATTATGAAATGGGTACTACATGTGTTGCTTGTTACATATATGAAGATAAAGTATTCTTGATTAACGTTGGTGATTCTAGATGTTATTCATATACTGATGATTGTCTAACACAATTAAGCGTTGATCAAACATACGTTCAATTTTTATACCAAACAGGTAAAATTAAAAAAGAAGAGATGGCAACTCATCCAAAGAAACATGTTTTAATGAATGCACTTGGAACTTATCCTAGTGTTACAATGGATAAAAAGATATTTAAAAAAGACATGAAAAAATTAATGCTATGTTCTGATGGACTATATAACATGGTTGATGAAGAAAGAATAAAAAAAGTATTATCGTTAGATAAAACCACCAAAGAAAAAGTTGAATTATTAATCACTTTAGCGAATGAACAAGGTGGTAAAGATAATATCGCAGTAGCTTTATGGGAGGAAGATTAAAATGAAAATTGGTGATACAATTGATGAAAGATATAAAATAACTTCTTTATTAGGTGAAGGTGGAATGGCAGTTGTTTATGGCGCCATGGACGTTATTTCTAAAAAAGAAGTCGCAGTTAAAATCATTAAAGAAGATACAATGAAAAATCCTGTTAATCTTACTCGTTTTGAAAGAGAAGCACGCGCGGCAGCATCTTTAAATCATCAAAATATTGTAAGAGTTATTAATTTAGGTACCGCGGAAGGCCGTCCTTATATGGTTACAGAACTTGTCAAAGGACAAACATTAAGAGATGTTTTAAATGCAAGAGGAAAATATAGCGTTTTAGAAGCTTGTGATATTATGTATCAATTATGTTCAGCAGTATTACACGCGCATCAACATAATGTTATCCATCGTGATATCAAACCTCAAAATGTTTATATTACAACTGATTCAACAGTTAAATTAGGTGATTTTGGTATTGCAACTTTCCAAAATGCTTCTAGAGTTACTCGTTCAGAAGTCGTTGTTGGAAGTGTACATTATCTTGCACCAGAAATTTCTCAAGGTAATCCTGCTTCACCTCAATCAGATATTTACGCACTTGGTATTACTTTTTATGAATTATTAACAGGTAAAGTACCTTTTGACGATGAATCTCCAGTTACTGTTGCTTTAATGCACATTAAAGATAAATTCCCAAGCGTTAGAAAATTAAACCCAAAAGTACCTTCTTCAGTAGAAAAGATTATTTATAAAGCAACTGAAAAGAATCCTTCAAATCGTTATAAATCAGTATTTGATATGAGAAAAGATATTGATCGTATTTTAAGAGATCCAGATGCTTTAAAGAAAAAATCATTCTTCGAAAGATTATTCCATCGTTCTAAAAAGGATTAATTATGATTGAAGGAAAAATTATATCAACTATCGGAGGAGTTTATAAAATTAGTTTAAAAGATCATACTTTGATCGAAGTAACTCCTCGTGGAAAATTAAAACATTTAAAAAAGAAATTACTTATTGGCGATAATGTTATAGTTAATGAAAATGATAAAACACTTGAAGATGTTTTACCTCAAGAAAATTCCTTAATTAGACCAAGAATCGCGAATATCGATTTAGGAATTATTGTAACTTCTTTAGTTACACCTGATTTTTCATCATTTTTATTAAATAAATTTTTAACTTTATTAAGCGCTTCTAATGTCAAACCATTAGTTATTTTAACAAAGGTTGATTTAGGCGATGAAAATAAGGTGAAAGATATTATAGATACATACTCTAAAATTGGTGTTGAAGTTATTCCTTTTTCAAAGAATACAAAACTTAATTTAGATTTAATTTCAGATAAGATTAATAATAAAGTAGTGGCTTTTATGGGACAAACTGGTGTTGGTAAATCTAGTTTGATTAATACTTTAGACCCTGATTTTAATCGTGGAATTGGTGAATATTCTTTAGCTTTAGGAAGAGGTAAGCACCAAACAAAAGAGGTAATTTTATTACCATTTAATAATGGATATATTGCCGATACTCCAGGATTTTCTTCATTAGAATTACCTTTATTCAAAGAAGAACTCGCGGATCATTATATTGGTTTTTCATTAGTAAATGATAAATGTAAATATAACAATTGTTTACATATATCAGAAAGAGAATGTCCAAAGAAAGAATTCTTGTTACACGATGAAAAATTAAAAATAATTTATGATGATTATTTAGCTATGTCAGATGAATTAATTTTTAGAAAGGATCGTTATTAATATGAAAAAAATAGGACCATCAATTTTAGGTGTAAGTGATGAAGCCGTAGTTGCGGTTACTAATTCTTTAATGAAAGATGGCGCAGATTTTATTCATTATGATGTAATGGATGGAAAATTTGTCGAAAATACATCTTTTTCAATTAATCATTTTAAAAATTTAAAATCTAATATGGATAAAAAAGATACTTTCTTTGATGTTCATTTAATGACTTATGATTTAGAAACTCATATTAAAGAATATGGAGAAGCAAAGGCTAATAACATTACATTTCATTATGAAGCATGTAAAGAAGAGGAAATATTACCTTTTATTAATTTGATTCATTCTTATGGAATTAAAGCTGGTTTAGCGATAAATCCATCTACTGATGTTAAAGTATTAGAAAAATATTTACCTTATTTAGATTTAGTCCTCGTTATGAGCGTAGTTCCAGGAAAAGGTGGACAAGGATTTATTGAATCTTCCATTGATAAAATAGAGTATTTAAAAGATTATAAAACAAAGAAGAAATTATCTTATTTAATTGAAGTTGATGGGGGAATTAACGATAAAACAATTAATCTTGCTTATAAAGCAGGTTGTGATTTATTTGTTGTTGGCTCATTTATTATTAAGTCTGGGGATTATAAACTCGCGATGGAGAAATTATTAAATGACTAATTTATTAATATTTTTAATTGGATTTATATTATTTATTGCTTCTTTGTTAGTTGGATTAATTATGTATAAAAAAGATTATGGTAAAAGATATAATTTTTTAAACCATTATCCTTTTGAAATAAAAACTAATTTTAATATTAAATTATTAAATACATTCCATGCTTCTTTATTTGGATCTGTAATAATTTTGGCAATTAGTATATTTTTAATTTTTTACAACAACAAAGATGGAAGCTTTGCATCGAAAAGTTGTTCATTTATCTTAATTATCCAAGCATTATTATTAGTTACTTTATTTATTATTCCTTTTTATTATTATAAATCTCATTTATTAACATCCATTTCATTTATGGTGTTAAACTTTGTAGCTTGTGTTATTTTGGGAACTAATAGCATTTTTTATCAAGGGATGAATAATTTATTTTATTTTTCAATTATATATTATCTTTTAGGGGTAATTGCATTTGCGTTATTTACCTTACCTTTATTAAAAGCTTGGTATAAAACTGGAATTAATGAAGAAACTAATGAAAGAAACAATGTTATTCCATACGCTTTAATTGAATGGATCAATATTGGTTTATTCTTTTTAATTCTTATTGTTTCATTAATTCGTAATTTTATTTATTAATCACTAGCGATAGTGATTTTTATTTTGGCATAAAAAAACTCACCCGAAGGTGAGCTTAATTAACGTAATTTATAATAAATTATGCTGCAGTTGATTCTGAAGCTTTTCTACTTGATTTACGTAAAGTCTTAATAGCGCGTGCGGATAATCTCATTGTTACAACACGTCCATTGAGATTTACTTTAACTGGTTGTAAATTTACATTCCATCTTCTGCGTGTAGCTATTAAGGAGTGGGAACGCTTGTTGCCACTAATTGGTCCTTTGCCTGTTACAGGACATACTCTTGCTGCCATATATTTTCGACCTCCTTAACTAAGCGCATAAAAAAATCGCTTACTGCAATATATTACCATCTCAATATTTATATTGCAAATTATTTTTTTAAAAATTTAATTTTTTTGCTACAATTTGACCCTTAGGCCTTTTGGATACTTATTATTGATTCTATTGTTAGATGATTTTCCCATCCCTAAAGGATTCCCTTCATAGGTTAATAAGCAAATACCTTTTTTACTTTCGATATTTATTTGATTACCTTCTAAGTATGATTTTGCTTGTTCTAAATTTAAAGAAACAACATTATCAAATTCTTTTAAATATTTGCTTAATGCATGATCGAACTCAAAACCATATTTTTCCAATGTTCCAAGTTTTAATCCTCCACGGATAATATGAAGATTTTTTAAATCAATGTATTTATTTAAATAATAATATGAATCATTGTTTTTATAAATATAGCCATCTAGCAAATGACATTCTTTTCTAATATTATCAAAGTTGTCTTTTAAATTTTTATCATAACTTCTTTGATTATCATTTAAGGGTTTAGATATTTTACAAATATAATGTCCTTCACCATCAAATAAATGAGGAAATAAGTGAATACCAATTTTAGATTCGCTTTGATAGAAAGTATCGCTAATGTTTATATCTTCAATAACTGCATCTGTTTTTGAAAGTAGATCTAAAACTACTTCTTCATCTTCTTCATAAGAAAAAGAGCAAGTGGAATAAACAATATTACCTCCAGGAGTTAACATATCATAAGCTTTTAATAATAAGTCTTTTTGAATAGGGACTAATGATAAAACTTTTTGATATGTCCAATCTTTTTCCATTAAATCATTCTTTCTAAACATACCACTTCCAGAACATGGTGCATCAAGAATAATCTTAGTAAAATAGTTTTGATATTTTTTATGTAAATCATCAATAGTGTTATTGATAACTACGATATTTTTTCTACCCATTCTTTCAACATTGCTAGAAAGAATATAACTTCTAGATAAATTAATTTCATTAGAAACTAATAATCCTTCATTTTCCATCAATATAGAAGTGTGAAGTGATTTACCTCCAGGAGCTGCGGCTATATCTAAAACAATGTCATTTTTATCAGGATTTAAAAAATGACTAACTAATGCTGAACATGGCTCAAATATATAATAATAACCCATTTCATAATAGATTGATTTACCAAATTCATATTCATCTTTATTGTATAAATAACAATGTGGAACAATAGGATGATTTTTAACATTTGGAAATTTATTAACAAATTCTTCATCACTAATTTTATCTAAATTCAATATTAAAGCATGTTTAGAATTTTCATTTTCTAAAGCGTTTATTAATTTAGTTATTTCGTTATCGTTAAGATATTTTTTTAAATGTGTTACAAAATCCATATTAAACCTCGTAAATATTTTACTATTTTTATAGTAAAGTTAAAACAATATTTAATTAACACAATAAACTTACTAGCAATAATTGTTGTTGTAAATTATTTAAAAGCGTATAATAAATTCGCGATTTGGGCATGGACAAGTGGTAAGTCACCTGTCTCTGAAACAGGTTAGCGTTGGTTCGAATCCAACTGCCCAAGCCATTTTTATAGTTTAAATAACTTAAAAAAGTGAATTTTTGCTTAATTAACTATTTTAAAACTTTTAAATTATAACATTATATGTTATTCTAAATAAGAGCTGTTTTTACAGTGATTATTTTATTACCCCAAAAAAGGAGCAAACTATGGAAGAAAATCAAAATCAAAACATAGAACAACAAGAAGAAAGCTATATTACATTAAGAGATGTATTCGCAGCTTTAAAAAGAGGATGGAAATTATTATTAATTATCTTTGTAGTAATTTTTGTCTGCGGTGAAATTTATACTTTCGCGATTAAGAAAAATACTTATTACGCTACTTCATCTGTAATTGTCGCATATTCAGCTAATTCAGGTAGTTCTTCTGATTCATCTAATGTTAATGTTGATACATCAATTAAATGGATTAATACTGTTAACGATAAAATGAATGAAGATACATTTTTAACTACTATATGTAATACTTTAAAAGAAAAATATAATTATCAATATACTGCAACTTCATTAAAGAGTGTTGTTACAACTTCTAATACTAATAATTCCTTAATTGTTACAATTAAAGCTGTTACTGAAAATGGTGAAGAATCACAAAACATTGTTAGAACTGTTGCAGATGAAATTGTTAAATATAGTTCTGATACAACTGATGCTAATTACCAACCTATTTCTGCTCAAGTAAGAATTAGTGTTAGTGATTATGGACAAAATGCTTATAAAGCTGGTCCTAACAGAACATTATATTCAGTTATCGTAGTTCTTGCAGGTTTAGTTGTAGGCGCGGCAGTTGTATTAGTTAAAGAACTCGCATCTAATAAATTCAAAACAAAAGAAGATATTGAAAAATTAGGTTTCCCAATTATCGGTGTTCATCAAAATGAAAAAGATAAGAAAGATTATGAATCAACAATTGATTTTTCTACATCTATTTCTTCATTCGAACCATATAACAGAGTTATTTCAAATATCAAATTAGACAATGTTGATAAACAAAATAAAGTTATTATGGTTACATCTACTGCACCAGAAGAATTAAAAACAACTTCTATTTCTAATTTAGCTTATACTTACGCTCACAACGGATCAAAAGTATGTATTGTTGATTTAGACTTAAGAAAATCAAGATTACATAAAGTATTCGGTGTTGATAAGAAACCAGGTATGGTTGAATACATTAATGGTGATGCAAAATTAGAAGATTGCATTAAACATTCAGAAAAAGCAGGATTAGATGTTCTTACATCTGGTAAATCATTAGATAATCCAAGTGCAATTCTTGAATCTCATAAACTTGCAGAATTAATTGAAGATTTAAAAGCAAAATATGATTATGTATTAATTGATACTCCACCACTTGCTGCAGCAAATGACGCTATCTTAATTGCTAAACTTGCAGATGGAATTATCTATAACGTTGCATGTAATTTATATAATAAGAAGATGGTTAAAGAATCTTTAGATACTATCGCAAGTAATGGACATGTCATCGGTCTTAACGTTACTAAATATGAAGGCGGTAAGAACGACGGATATTATTATTATTATTATTATTATTACAAAGATTACAGAGATACAACTGAATCTAAATAATTTAAGGGGCTTAGGCCCCTTTTAATATAGGAGAAATTTATGATTGGAATGCCCACGATATTAGAATTTAAAAGTGTAGAAGAGAATATAGCTTTTGCAAAAGAATATAGTTTTGATTTTATTGAATTAAACTTAAATTTTTCATATGTAAGAAAGTTTATTGAAAATAATGCTACAATCGATAATTCATTAAAATATACTTTGCATTTCTTTGATGAAGCAGATTTTGGATTATATGATGAAGTTGCAAATGCATATATTAAATTATTAGATAAATATCTTAATTTAGGTAAAAATTATATTTCTCAAGTTAATATTCATTTAAATGTTGGTCCAGTAGTAACAATAAGTGGTATTAAAAATTATCTTTATAAAGAAGAATTTAAAGAATACATTGAAAGATTAACTAATAATCTAACAAAAGTTAAAAATGTATGTGATCATTATCATGTTAAGTTAGTAATTGAAAATGTTCAAAGTTTAGATTTTATAATCGATACTTACCCATATTTAGGAAACAAATTTTTATTTTGTTATGATATAGGACATGATAAAAC
>CAVFKD010000004.1:0-55566 GCA_963623095.1 bacterium
ATAATATAAAAATTTATTATTATATAATAAATACGACATGAAATCGTGTAGAAAGAGGGTAACTATGAGTGATTTTGAAACTGAATTACAAAATAGAGCCAAGAAGAAAAGAAAAGTATTTTTTACTAAACTTTCTGTTATTGGTGTTATCGCTGTTTTAATTGTGGTCTATTTTGTTACACCTATTTCTAAAGTTAGCAATTCGACTATCGATGGCATGATCTATTTAACTATCGATGATTATTTACAAATTTCTGGTATATCAAAATCAAATTCTCTTTATTTGATTTCTAAAGATAATATTGAAAATTCATTAAAAGAATATCCTTTGATTGATGAATCAACAGTATCTGTTAGTATATCTCCTTTAGGATTAAATATATTCGCTCAAGAAATTTCTCCAATGTTTAAATATCAAGATGAATATTATTTAACTAATGGAAATAAAGTCGATGATACTTTAAAAAATTCTGGTGATGAATTTATTAAAAATTATATGTCAACTTATCTACCTTTATCTTTAAAATTAGTAACTAAACCTCTTGAAGGTAAATTTAATAAAACAAGATATGTTCATCTATGCAATTTAATTTTAAATTTAAGAAAGAGTAAAAATGATTATCAAGTTGCATATGTTGGTTATGATGAAGCAAATTATTATTACGATTTCTATTATAAGATTGATGATAATAATTTATTAAAAGTTAGCTTTGATGCTTTAAATAGTATTTCAATCGCTTCAAAAATTATCAATCAAGCATCATTGGATGTTTATATGCAAAAAGATTTCAATGGTAATTATTTATATGACGATAGCAAAATAGTTTCTTATCAAGAAACATTGGATAATAAAACTTATACCATCAAAGGTATTAAAGTAATTTATGATAGTACGAAGTTAAATTATTCCGTATTACCAAACAACAAATAGGAGGGTTCTATGAGCAACGAAAATAAAAGATATGCTGCATTAGAGATTACATCAAAATGCGTAAGACTCGTATATGGCTTTGTACAAGATGAAAAAGTTTATGTTCTTCATGCTTTAGAATCATCTTGTAATGGTTTAGAAAAAGGCATGGTAATTGAATCAGATGCCTTAATCGCAGCGATTAAAGGTGTTGTTTCTTCAGCGAGTGAAACTCTCGGAGGAATTAAAATTAAAGAAGTTGTTTTAGCGATTCCTTCTATCTCATTGGATTGGAAGTTAGAAAATGCTTCAACCAATACCATTGATCCATTAGGTAAAATTGGTCAAATGGATATTAATAACTGTATTTCACAACTTAAAAAGGTTAAATTCCAAGAAGGCTATAAAGTATATGATGTTATTCCTTACCAATATGTTTTAGATAACAAAGAGATGTATGCTGAATCTCCTTTAGGTAAGATGGCACAAAACTTAACAATGTATGCGACTATATATGCACTTAATGAAGCATATGTTGAAAAATTTGTTAAAGTAGTTGAACAAACTGGTTTAAAAGTTAAACAAGTAACAACTGCGCCACTTGTAACAAGTATTTATTTAGAAAATGTTGATGATATTCAATCTTTATCTCCAACTTATTATTTACTTAACATCGGTGGAGATATAACTACATTTACTAAAATTGAGAAAAAATCAATCATTACTAAAAATCAATGTATTGGATTTGGTAGCGATAAGATTTCTCAATATATGTCTGAAAAACTTAACATAACTTTTAAAGAAGCAACAATGTTAAAAGAAAAATATGGTATGGATAATGAACCTGGTTTCAAAGTCTATGTCTATAAAAATATAACATTTAAAGATATCGATTTAGCAATTAAAGAATGCTTAAAACTTTTAGTCGAAAAAATAAAACAAGTTATTACCGATTGGAAAGAATCCGATAATAAGTTTATTCCAATTGTCTTAACTGGTGGAGGAAGTAGATTAAACGGTTTAAAACAAATGCTTGAAAGTGAATTAGGTGGAAATATTATTTCTTATGTTCCTTATTCATTTGGAGCGAGAAATCAATCTTATCAAGTATGTTTAGGTTTAATTAAATACGCTGATCGTTATGTCACATTTGATGGAGATGATTCATTTACAAATACAATTATCTCAAGAGTTTCTGATTCATCAAGCTCTAAGAAATCAGAAAGATACGACGCTCAAGAAGAGCTTTAGGAGGAAACAATGGAAGAATTTAATTTTGATGCATTTGAAAGTTATGCAAAAATTGTTGTAATTGGTGTTGGTGGCGGAGGATCAAACGCAGTCAACCAAATGATTAAAGATGATATTAAATCTTGTGAATTCTGGGTTGTTAATACTGATGCACAAGCTTTATCTACTTCTCAAGCTGAACATAAATATGTTTTAGGTAAAGATTATACTAAAGGTTTAGGAGCAGGTGGAAATCCAGATATTGGCGCGGAAGCTGCAAACCAATCTATTCAAGATATTAAAGAAATTGTCCAAGGGGCAAATATGGTCTTTATCGCTGCAGGTATGGGTGGAGGTACCGGTACAGGTGCTGCACCAATTGTTGCAAAAGCCGCTAAAGAAGCAGGTGCTTTAACTATCGCAATTGTTACTAGACCATTTGGTTTTGAAGGCAACAATAGAAAAGTAAAAGCAGTTGAAGGATTAAATAAATTAAAAGAAGTTGTTGATTCTATTATCGTTGTATCAAATGATAAATTAATGATGATGAATGGCAATAGATCAATCGCAGATGCATTCGCAGAATCAGATCATGTTTTATCTCAATCTGTAAGAACAATTGTTGATTTAATCTCATTACCTGGTTTAATTAATCTTGACTTTAACGATGTTAAAAGTACATTAGAAGGTAAAGGTTTAGCTTTAATTGGTTTTGGCACTGGTAGCGGACCAAATAAAGCAATCGATGCTGCAACTAACGCAATTGCTTCTCCATTATTAGAAGCAAGTATTAAAGGCGCTCATTCAATGATTATTTCTATCACTGGTGGTAATGGAGTAAGCCTTGATGAAACTCAAGAAGCAGTTTGCTATATTACAGAAGCTGCAGGAGCGAATGTTAATATTATTTTTGGTGTTCAACAAAATCCAGAACTCAATGATAATATGTTAGTTTCTGTTATCGCTACTGAATTTGATGAAGATTATGTTCCAAGTGATCCTACTCCATATGTAAGACCAACTAGAACACCAGTTGTTGAAGAAAAGAAGGAAGAAGAAACTAGTGTTCCTCAAGATACTAATTCTATTTTACCTGACTTCTTCCAAGACATTGATTTTTCTTCAAAGGATGATTCAGAAAATAAATAATGCGTTCATCGCATTATTTTAATTTATTTAGGAGGTAGTAGATGGGATATTTGCATTCATACATTTCAAACATTGGACAAAAGTCTTTAAAAGAAATACCTTTTACTGAGGTAGATGGTTTAATTTTGTCTATGGTTTCTTTAATCGATGTTAAAAATGCGATTCCTGATACTTCCAAGACTTCTAAAAGAAGTTTCCATAAAGTAATGGATAACCAATATAAATTTCATAAAAAGAAACAATTTGGTTTTATTTTAAATAAAAGAATTTCTGATATGGTATTTGAAGCTAGTGCATGCCATAGATTAAAACATTTAAAAATGTATAACGCGGAAGTTACAATCGATGAAGAAAAAGTTACTCAATCAACCTTCTTTATGTGCGATTTAAATGAAAATACAACAATCGTTGTCTTTGGTTCAACCGATGATACTATTGTCGGATGGAGAGAAGATTTTGATATGATGTATAAATCAGATGTTCCTTGTTTAGATAATGCAGTTTCTTATGTTAATAAATATTGTAACGAAGAAAAAGAATATATCTTTGTAGGCCATTCTAAAGGTGGACTTGAATCTTTATATGCCGCGGCATTTTGTAATGAAGAAATATTTAACAAAATAAAATGTGCTTATTCTTTTGATGGACCTGGATATAGTATTAAAACATTATTAAAAGTTCCAACAAATAGAAAAAGTAAAATGTTATTATATGTTCCTTCTGAAGGTGTTGTTGGAAGATTCTTTTATGAGATGGTACCACCTACTATTATTCATTCTAGAACATGTGGTTTACAAACTCATGATCCATTAACTTGGCAAATTGATAAAACCAATTTTAAAAGAGATGATTCTTTTTCAAAAGGCAGTGATGAAATAAATAAGCAAATCGATGAGATTATGTTTGATTACGATACTAAATATAAAAAGAGATTTGTTGAAAGTTTATTTAATGTTTTATACGCAGGAAATTCAAAATCTTTAACTGATGCAGGCTTACATCCTCATCGCGGATTAAAAGTATTTCTTGGATTAAAACAAAAAGATAGAAAATTGATTTTTAAATTATTCAATCAATTATTCACAAATAAAATTGTAAAAAAAGAATTGGTATTAGGCTTTTTAGATCCATTTAATATCAGTGGAACAAAATTAATAGATAGGAAGTGAGATAATGAGAAGAAATAATAAAGATGATTTAGACTTTGACTTTGAATTACCTTTAAAAGAACAACAAGAGGAAGAAACAAAAACCATTTATCAAAAAACACAAAATGGTGATCATTTAGTTATTGGAGATTCTTCTTTGGATTTAAGTGATGATTGCTTAATTATTAGACGTATTTCTAATGGTAATAAAGAAAAAATCTTAATTGATTTATTAGAAGTTAAGGCAACTCAAACAAAGATGGTTTCTCATCCTGTGTTCTTATTTTTAGGAATATTCTTCTTAATATGTTCAATTGGAGGATTTATTCCAACTTTATTCTATTATCCTGTTGTAGCTTATATTATTCTAGGAGTAGGTATATTACTTTTTATTATCTTTTTAGGATTATTTATCTCATTAAGAAATATGACCTTAGTTATTAAATACGGTAATAAAGATCGTAATGTTAGAATATCTAAAGATACTAAATCATTTAAGAAACTCAATGATTTCTTAGATGAATTATATGCAAAAAAACATCGTTTAATAAAATAATAAGTGTTTTAATCTAATTTATTTTAAAATAAATTAAAATTAGAGTATGATTATAAAGAATGAAAAATTAAAATCTAATGATTTTAGGAGGCTATATGTTTGACAAATTAAAAAAGATACATGAAAATGCATTAAAAGAAATTAGTGAAATTAATAATATCGAATTATTAACTAATATTAGAAATAATTATTTATCAAAAAAGAGTGAATTAATGCAAATGATGTCTATGATGAAAGACTTAAAAGGCGAAGAAAAAGCTAAATTTGGTCAAGAAATCAATTCTATTAAACAAGACATCACAAATCGTATTGAAGCAAAAAAAGAAGAAATCAATGCTGAATTATTAAAGAAAAAATTAGAAAGTGAAGTTATCGATTATACGTTACCTTCTATTTCCTATTCAAAAGGTAGTAAACATCCTTTCCAAATTATTATTGATGATGTTTCTAATATCTTTATCGGTATGGGTTATTCAATTGTTGAAGGTACAGAAGTTGAATTAGATCATTTCAATTTTGAATTATTAAATGTTCCAAAGGATCATCCTGCAAGAGATATGCAAGATTCTTTCTATATCGATGAAAATCATTTAATGAGAAGCCAAACTTCTCCAGTTCAAGCACATGTTATGTTATCTAAAAACGGTGTAGGACCAATTAAGATTATTTCTCCAGGTAAAGTTTATCGTAGAGATGATGATGCGACTCACTCACATCAATTTGGTCAAATTGAAGGATTAGTTATTGATAAAAATGTCAATATGGGTAATTTACTTTCTACTTTAGAATTATTCGCAAAATCAATGTTTGGTGAAAAGCGTGAAGTTAGAATGAGATCTTCTTATTTCCCATTTACTGAACCTTCCGTTGAAGCAGATATTTCTTGCTTTGAATGCGGAGGAAAAGGCTGTAAATTATGTAAAGGTACTGGCTGGATTGAAATCCTTGGCGCAGGTATGGTTCACCCACATGTTTTAGAAATGTGTGGATTTGATACAAAAGTTTATCAAGGCTTTGCTTTTGGTATCGGTATTGAAAGAGTTGCAATGTTAAAATATGGCATTGATGATATTAGAAAATTCTATACAAATGATAAGAGATTCTTATCACAATTTAAGAAAGATTAAGATGGAGGAAATTTATGTTAGCAAGTTATAAATTATTATCAAAATTTGTTGATTTACATGATATTTCTCCAAAAGAAATTGAAGATAAATTAACTTTCTCAGGATTAGAAGTTGAAGAAGTTACTACTTTAGCTAGTGCTTCAAAGTTAGTTATTGGTCAAATTGTTGACTGTGTAGAACACCCAGATTCTTCTCATTTACACGTTTTAAAAGTTGATGAAGGAAGCAAATATGGAGTAGTTCAAATCGTTTGCGGCGCGCCTAATGTAAGAGTTGGATTAAAAGTTATTGTTGCATTAGAAGGTTGTGTATTACCTGCAAAAGATATCACAATTACTAAATCAACCATTAGAGGTGTTGAATCTAATGGTATGTGCTGCGCATTAAATGAATTAGGCGTTGATAAATTCTTCTTAACTGAAGCACAAATTAATGGTATTGAAGAATTACCTGAAGATGCACCAGTTGGTGAAGAAAACGTCTTAGAATATTTAGGATTAGATGATACAATCTTCAATATTAATGTTTTAGCAAATAGAAGTGATTGCTTAGCTATTTATTCTATCGCAAAAGAATTAGGTGCATTATTCCATCGTGAAGTTAATATTCCTGAACCTAAAAAATATGATGAATTTGATTCATCTTTAAAAGTGGATTCAGAAACTGTTGATTGTCCTCAATTCTCCATTAAAGAAGTTTTAGATGTAACAACTAAAGAATCTCCAAAGTGGTTAAAATCATTCTTAATGGCTCAAGGAATTAGATCAATTAATAACATTGTTGATATTGGTAACTATGTTATGATTTTAACAGGTCAACCATTACACATGTATGATAAAGATAAATTAGAATCTAATAAATTTGTTGTTAAAAATAATGTTGAACAAGAAGTTATCGCACTTGATGGAAGTAAATATGCTTTAAAGAATAACGATTTAGTAGTTACAAATAATGATAAACCTGTTTGTATTGCAGGCATTATGGGATTAGAAGAAGTCGCGGTTACTCCTGAAACAAAAAATATTGTTATTGAAGCAGCAAACTTCAAAGGTAGTTCAGTTAGAAAAACATCTAATCGTTTAGGTCTTTCTAGTGATTCAAGTGCAAGATTCACTAAAGGTATTAACCCTTATCAATATGAAAATGTCTTAAATCTCGCTGCAGAATTATTAGTTGAACTTGCATGTGCTAAAAAGGTATCTAAGAATGTTACTTACCAAACTATTGGTAAAAATGATACTCAAATTGAATGTTCAGTTTCTTATATCAATGGAAGACTTGGAACACATTTCAGCTTTGAAGAAATTAAAAATGTATTAGAAGCTTTAATGATTAAAGTTGTATCTAAAAATGATGATGAATTTGTTGCTTTCCCACCAGATCATCGTATTGATTTAAAATGCAACGCAGATTTATCTGAAGAAGTAATTAGATATGTTGGATTTGATTGTATTAAATCTCAACTTCCTTTAATGGTTACAACTACTGGTGGATTAACTTTAAACCAACAAAAACGTTTAAAAATTAGAAATTTATTAATCGATAATGGTTTAAATGAAATTTTAACATATAACTTAATTTCACCAAAAATGAATGAAGAATATGTATTATTAAATAAAGATGAACCATATGTAATTTTAAATCCAATGACTATCGATCATAGCGTTGTTAGACGTGGATTAGTTGCAAGTATGATTGATACTATTTCTTATAATTTAGCTCATCAACAAAAGAATTTAGGATTCTTTGAAATCTCATCAATTGATACAAAATCTCAATCATTTGAAGAATTAGTTGTTGGATTAAATGGCAATTTAAATTTAAGAGGTAGTTTTGAAACTAGACCTTATAATTTCTATGATATCCATGGTATTTTAGAAGCAATCTTAGCTTGTTTAGGTATTGATAAAAATAGATATAAAGAAGAAAGATTATTAGATTCTCCTTTCTATCATCCTGGTAGAACTACAAAGATTATCATCGGTAAAGATGTAGTTGGAGTAGTAGGTCAAATCCATCCTAACTATTCAAAAGATATTAAAGAAACTTATATCTTAGATTTAAATTTAACTAAGTTATTAGAATTAAAAACATCTTCAACCAAGATGGCACAAGTTTCTAAATATCCAACAGTTAGCCGTGATTTAGCTTTAGTTGTTTCTAAAGATGTATTAGTTGATTCTATGATTAGAACAATTAAGAAAAACGGTAAATCTATTGTTAGAGATGTTGAAGTATTCGATGTTTATGAAGGTGAATTCTTACCATCTAATATTAAATCTGTCGCATTCAGCATTACTTATGGTAGTGATAATAAGACATTAGTTGATCAAGAAATTCAAGAAGCTGAAAATAGCATTTTAAATGCATTATTCAAAGACTTTAAAGCGGAGTTAAGAAAGTAATATGTTAGTATTAAAAAAGAAAGATATTTATTCATTAAAAAACTTTACTTTAAATGAAGAAGTAAAAATCAACGATGAAGATATTAAAAAATGTAAAGATATTATCAAAGTAAATGATGTAAATGTTGAAATTAATGTCAATTTAGTTTCTTCATTAGTTCTTGTTAATATTAAATTAAATGCACATTTAGTTCTTGCATCAACTAGAACTTTAAAACCAGTAGATTTTGAAATCAATGATGAAGATAATTTAACTTTATCATTTGAAGATACTGATTTTAATGAAGATGAAAGTGAAGACATTATTAAAGTCAATGAAGATCATTACGACTTATATGATGATGTTCTTTCAATCCTTATTTCCGCGATTCCTTTAAAAATAATTGGTAAAGATGATCCAGAAAAAATCGAAGGTGATCATTGGGAAGTTATTTCTGAAGACGAATACAATGAAAAGAAGAAAAACGATGTAAATCCAGCATTTGCTGCCTTACAAGATTTTGATATCGATGATTAATTTAAGCCGTGTTTACACGGCTTTTTAAATATTTATAATAAAATATTATTATAATTATAAAAATTGTAGTAAAATGATTATGTATTGATACCTAATAAATAGGTAATAGAAACGAGGGATAATTTATGAAATTAGAAGATACAATTGTTACTGTTAAAGACTTTCCTAAAAAAGGTGTCCAATTTAAAGATATTACTTCTTTAATTGAACGTCCTGAAGCATTCGCTGAAGCTGTTGATAAGATGGCGGATTTATGCAAAGAAATGGGCGCAGAAGTTATAGTTGGCGCTGAATCAAGAGGATTTATTTTTGGTGCACCTATTGCTTATAAATTAGGCTTAGGATTTGTTCCATTAAGAAAACCTGGTAAATTACCTAGAGAAAACGCAACTTACTCTTATGAACTAGAATATGGTACAGATACTTTATGCGTTACTAAAGCATCTATTAAAAAAGGTATGAAATGTGTTATTGTTGATGACATTGTCGCTTTAGGTGGCACAATGGATGCAGGTAAACATTTAATTGAATCTCTTGGAGGAGAATTAGTTGGTATGGTAGCCTTAATTGGTTTAACCTCTTTACCAGGAGTCAAGAGACTTGAAAGTGATAATTTAAAATGTTTAATTTATGATGGTGTAAAGGATGAATAATTATGGAAAATGACGTTACTCACACTTATCAAGATGTAGAAGACGTATTTACTGAATATATTCACAAAAAAGATGACATTGATTTTATTAGAAGAGCTTATAAATATGCGGAAGAAAAGCATAAAGGCCAATTTAGAAAATCAGGTCAACCTTATGTCATTCACGTAATTGAAGTTGGCTATTTAATCGCAAAATTAAAAGGTGGTCCAACTACAATCGCTGCGGCTTTCTTACATGATACAATCGAGGATTGCGGTGTTACTGAAGATGAATTAAGAAAAGAATTCAATGATGATGTTGCCGAAATTGTTTTTTCATTGACTAAAATTAAAGCATTATCTCATCAAAGAAGACATGATGTTGATTTCGTCGCAGAAGGACATCGTAAAATCTTTTTAGGAATGGCAAAAGATATTCGTGTTATTTTAATTAAATTATGTGATAGATTACATAACATGCGTACTTTAGATTTCCAAACTCCTGAAAAGAAAATTTCTATTTCTCAAGAAACATTAGATGTTTATACACCAATCGCTGATCGATTAGGTTTAAACGAGATTAAAGGTGAATTACAAGATTTATGTTTAAAATATCTTGAACCTGAAGCTTATAAAGAAATTACTGAATATTTAGATAATAATATTAAATACAAAGAAGAGGGTATTAATAAACTTGAAAAGAAAATCGCAGATTTATTAATTCCAAGTAAAATACCTTTTGAAATTTCTGCAAGAATTAAACGCCCATATTCAATTTGGAAGAAAATGAAAGATAAACATCTTACATTTGGTACCATTTATGATATTGTCGCTTTAAGAATTATTACCAAAACAGAAATTAACTGTTATGAAATATTAGGTCTTATCCACTCTGAATATTCTCCATTACCAAATAGATTTAAAGATTATATCGCGGTTCCTAAATCAAACATGTATCAATCTTTACATACAACTATTTTGGATAGAGATTCATCAATTATTGAAATTCAAATTAGAACTAAAGATATGGATGAAGTCGCTGAACAAGGTGTCGCGGCTCACTGGAGATATAAAGAAGGAAGTAAATACGATCCTAAAAAAGAACAACAAGAAATCATGGAAAAACTTCACTGGTTCAGTGATTTTATCTCCATGTCCAATGAAAAAGATTCTTCTTCTAAAGAATACATGGATAATTTAACCAATGATATCTTTGGAGAAAATATTTATTGCTTTACTCCTCATGGTAAGGTAATTGATTTACCAAGTGGATCTACTCCACTAGATTTTGCTTTTAAAGTCCATTCTAAAGTTGGTGAAAGAGCGGTTGGTGCTTTAGTTAACAACCAATTAGTGCCATTATCAACTGAATTAAAAATGGGTGATGTTGTTGAAATTAAAACATCACAAAATCCTAATATTAATGAAGGTTGGTTAAAAATCGCAAAATCTACCGGCGCGAAAAACTACATCAGAAAATATCTTGCAAAACGTAACCAAGAATTCTTAAAAGAAACACAAATTGAAAAAGGTAAAGCATCATTAACTGATGTATTTAAAGATAATGGAATATCTTCTTCTCAAATGGAAGGATATTTAAACGCAGATGTATTTAAACATTATAACTTAGAAAATCTTGATGATTTATATTTAGCTATATTCAATAAACGTATATTACCAACCGAAATTATTGATTTTTTAGGCTTAAGACAAGAATCTCAACTCGATAATTACATTAAGAAAAATACTACTACAAAGAAAGCTTCTTTCTCTAATCAATCAGTACTAGTCAAAGGAACACCAAATGTATTATGTGTTTTATCTAAATGTTGTTCACCAATTCCAGGAGACCCAATTGTAGGATTTGTTTCCCAAGGAAAAGGTGTTAAAGTTCATCGTAAAGATTGTCCTTCTGTAAAAGGATTAGTTGGTCGATTGATCGATGTTGAATGGAATCCTAACTGCGTAGAAACAACAGTCCCAATTCAAGTTGTTGTTCGCGCGAGTGATAGAGATGCTTTATTGGTCGATATTTTAAATGCAATGTCACAAATGAAGGTACCTGTTAATAAAATCATGGCAAAACAACATCCTGAAACATTAACAAGTTCTATTAACATTACCATTCAAGTTAAAAATGCAACTCAATTTAGGGATATTAAAAATACTTTAATTAATGTTCCTTCCGTTTATGAAGTAGAAAGGGTTACACATTAATGAATAAGAAAAATACTGCAAAAAGTAGTAAAAACACTAAAAAAACAACTTCAAAATCTACTTCTAGATCTAATCCAAAATCAACTTTTGGAAGAAAAAAATTAGAGATAAAAGAATATCGTGTACCTCATAAAATGATACTTCTTGATTTCTTATTAGAGACTTTAACTTCTAAATCAAGAAACAATATAAAAACTCTTTTAAAAAATCATCAAGTTTTAGTTAATGGTGCACCAGTAAGTCAATTCGATTTTGAAGTAATCGCAAAAGATATGGTTTCTATTTCTCCTTATCCTGTGAAGAAAAATGGCAAAAGATTTTCTAAACTTCCAATTATATATGAAGATGATGAATTGATTGTTATTAATAAACCAAGTGGCTTATTATCTATCGCAGATGATAAAGATAAAGAACATACCGCATATCGTTATATGATGGATTATGTTAGAGAAGTAAATCCTAAAGATCGAGTATATGTTGTTCATAGACTCGATAAAGAAACTTCTGGAGTTTTAATTTTTACAAAGAATGAAGAATTAAAAGATGCTTTCCAAGATTCATGGAATACTTTAGTCAAACAAAGACAATATATCGCAGTTTGCCAAGGTCATTTTGAAGAAAAAACTGGCACAAGAATTTCTGGATTATTACAAAGTAAAACTAATTTAATGTATTCTGCAAGAAATCCAAAAGAAGGATTAAAAGCAATTACTCATTATGAAGTAATTTCTGAAGTTGAAGAATATTCTTTATTAAAAGTAAATATTGATACAGGAAGAAAGAATCAAATTAGAGTCCACATGAAAGATTTAGGACATAATGTTGTCGGTGATGATAAATATGGTTCTACGTTAGATCCTTTTAAACGCTTAGGATTACACGCACGAATTTTAGAATTTGATCATCCATTTAATAAAGAAAAACATTATAAATTTATCGCAGAAACTCCAAAAGAATTTCTCAATATGTTCGGATTAAAAAGAATTAAATAGGTTCGTCGTAAGGCGAACCTTTGTTTTAGGGAGGTAATAAATGGCACATTTACCAGAAAAAGTTATTTTATCAAATATGTGTATGATTACTAATGGAAGTAAAATCCTTGTTCAAGATCGCATTAAATCTTGGACTGGTATAGCTTTTCCAGGAGGGCATGTTGAAGTTCATGAATCAATCGTTGATTCAACCATTAGAGAAATTAAAGAAGAGACAGGTTTAAACATCTCTAATTTAAAATTATGTGGAATTAAACAATGGTTTAAAGATGATATTAGATATGTTTGCTTCTTATTTAAAACTGATACATTCGATGGAGAATTAATTTCTAACGATGAAGGAAAAAACTTTTGGATTGAAAGAAATGACCTCCATAATTATCTTTTAGCGTCTAATTTTGAAATTATGTTAGAAGTATTTGAAAAAGATGAATTTATCGAACATTATCATGAAAGAATGTATGATGATTCTAAAGATATCTTAAAATAAATAATTTTGTTGAAATATTAACACTTAATTATTTATAATAATTATGTCGATGAGATAGAAACCTTATTAAAATTAATCAAAGAGAGAACGTATTTGGTGTAAACGTTTATTAAGATTAATAAGTAGACACTATTGAGATTATAAAGAGATTTATCGGTTGTTACGTTAAAACTTTAAAGAGCACGAGATAGTGAAATAAGGTGGTACCGCGCGAAAGCGCCCTTATAAAGGTACTTTTTTTATGTTTTAGGAGGAAGTATGGCAAATTATCAACCACAAAGAGGAACTTATGATGCATATTATGAAGATGCATTAAACATTGAAAAAATAGAAGATAGTTTAAAGAAAGTTGCTTTAAATTATGGATATAGCCCTATCCATACTCCTATTTATGAATCAACAGATTTATTTACTCGTTCCGCGGGTGAATCTAGTGATATTGTTACAAAAGAAATGTTTGATTTTACTGATAAAGGTGGAAGAAATATTTCTTTAAGACCAGAAGTAACTGCAGGAGTCATGAGAGCGGTTGTTACAAACAAATTATACGCAACACATGATTTACCTTTAAAGTTACAATATCTTGGTCCTGCATTTAGATATGAAAGACCTTCTGCAGGTAGATATAGACAATTTAATCAATTCGGTGTAGAAAGCGTTGGAGTAACTTCTTCTTATGAAGATGCAGAAACAATTATTCTTGGTGTTGATGCATTACATAAAATTGGTTTTAAGAAAGTTATTTTAAAGATTAATTCAATTGGTGATCAAGCAAGTAGAGATAATTATAGAACAGCATTAAAAGATTATTTTAAACCTCATATTGCTTCTATGTGTCCAGATTGCCAAAGAAGATATGAAATTAATCCTTTAAGAATTTTAGATTGTAAGGTTCCTGAAGATATTGAAAAAGTTAAAGATGCACCAAAGATGGGTGATTACCTTAATGAAGAATCAAAAGCAAGATTCAATGAAGTATTATCTTTATTAGATAAAGAAAATATTGAATATGTAGTTGATGATACTTTAGTAAGAGGATTAGATTATTATTCACACGTTGTCTTTGAATTCCATTATATATCAGAAAATGGAACTAACTTAGGTGCGATTGGCGCAGGAGGACATTATGATAATTTAGTCCATGAAGTTGGTGGACCTGAATTATCTTCAGTCGGATTTGCTTTCGGTATTGAAAGATTAAATTCTTTATTAAAAGAAATCGATTTAGAAAATTATGCAAAACCTCAAGTAGATGCTTATATTGTTTATTTAGGTGATAAAGCTAAAGATTATGCATTCTCTTTATCACACGAATTAAGATTAAACAATATTTCATGTGATATTAATTTAGAAGATAAATCAATGAAGGCTTCTATCAAAATTGCTTTAAGAAAGAATGCGCATTACATGATTGTTATTGGTGAAGATGAAATTAATAATAATCTTTATCAACTTAAAAATTTATTAACTCAAGAACAAGTTGCGATGTCTAAAGAAGACATTATCGCAAAATTAAAAAAATAGGAGAAAGAATATGAATCGTACACATAATAATGGTGAATTAAGATTAGAAGATGTCGGTAAACAAGTTACTTTAATCGGTTGGGTATCTAAAAAAAGAAATTTAGGTTCTTTAGTATTTATCGATTTAAGAGATAGATGGGGTTATACTCAAATTACATTCGAAGATGAAAAATTCTCCATCGCAAAAGATATTAAAACAGAATATATCATTGAAGTAACAGGTATTGTCACTAAAAAAGAAACACCTAATAAGAAACTTCCTACTGGTGAAATTGAAGTTGTCGCAAGTGAAATTAAAATCGTTAATAGCGCAGCTCAAGTTCCATTCATTATCGCAGATGAAACAGATGCATTAGAAGATACAAGATTAAAATATAGATATCTTGATTTAAGAAGACCATGCATGCAACAAAACTTAATCAATAGAGCAAAGATTTCTCGTGCATGTCATCAATATTTAGATGCACATGAATTTATTGAAGTTGAAACTCCAGTTTTATGTTTATCTACTCCAGAAGGCGCAAGAGACTATTTAGTTCCATCAAGAACTAGACCTGGATCATTCTTCGCTTTACCTCAATCACCTCAATTATTTAAACAATTATTAATGGTAGGTGGTATGGAAAGATATTACCAAGTCGCTCGTTGCTTTAGAGATGAAGACTTACGTGCGGACCGTCAACCTGATTTCACTCAAGTCGATGTTGAATGTTCTTTCTTCAACCAAGAAGATATTCTTACTTTAGGTGAAGGTTTAATCAAAGCTATTTGGAAAGAAGCAAAAGGAATGGATATAAAAACTCCATTTAGAAGATTAAAATACGATTATTGTATTGATACATATGGTTCTGATAAACCAGATACAAGATTTGGTCTTGAATTACACGATGTAACTTCTATTCTTTCAAAAACAGAATTTGAAGTTTATAAATCTGCAAAAACAATTAGAGCGATTGTTATTCCAGGAGTTGCTTCAACTACATCTAGAAAAGTCCAAGATAATTTAGATTTAACCGCGAAGAAATTCGGTATTGGTAAATTTGGTTTCTTCAAATTTATCGATGGAAAAGTAGAATCATCATTAAATAAATTCTTTGATGAATCTACATTAAATGAACTTGCAAGTGAATTAAAATTAAAAGAAAATGATTTAGTCATTGTCGGTGCAGGTATTAGAATGAGAGTTTGCTCATGCTTAGGTTCAATTAGAACTAAGTATGGTAAAGATTTAAATTTATACGATCCATTAAGCTATGATTTCTTATGGGTTGTTGAATTCCCATTATTTGATTACAATGAAGAAACAAAAGAAATTTCTCCTTGCCATCACCCATTTACTAAACCATTAGATAGAGATGTACCATTATTAAAAGAACATCCAGAAAAAGTCTATGCTGCAGCATACGATATTGTTATTAATGGTTATGAAGCTGGAGGAGGTTCTTTAAGAATCTTTGATCAAGAAGAACAAAAGACAATCTTTGAATTATTAGGCTTCAGTGAAGAAGATATTCAAAGAAAATTCGGTTTCTTTGTTAACGCATTAAAATATGGTGTCCCACCTCATGGAGGTTTCGCACTTGGCTTAGATAGAGTATCTATGTTAATTAATAACACCGATAATATTAGAGATGTTATTGCATTCCCTAAGAACTTAAATGCAGTTGATCCAATGTCAAATGCACCAATGCCAGTTGACCAAGCTCAACTTGACGATTTACATATTAAATTAAATTTAGAAGAAGAAAAATAAGGAGGAAATATGTTTTTTGGTTCATATAATTTAAAAAAAGAATTAGTTGATGCTTTAAAAGAGTTAGGTTATATTGAACCAACTCCTATTCAAGAAGCAGTCTTACCTAAGGCTTTAAAAGGAAAGTCACTTATTTGTAAATCAATGACAGGAAGTGGTAAGACTCACGCTTTCTTAATTCCTATTTTCAATAATATTGATAAAAATATTTCTGAAGTACAAGCATTAATTATTTCACCAACTGTTGAACTCGCTTCACAAACTTATCATTTCGCGAATGATATAGGTAACAAATTAGGTATTAAAGTTGGGCTTCTTACATCAAGTAATGATAAGAAAGAAGATTTATCTAAAGTAAGTCATGACGCTAATAATAAACCTCAAATTATTATTGGTACACCTGGAAGAATTTATGATATTTTCTTAAAAAATAAGATGGATTATAAATTTGTTAAGATGTTTGTTTTAGATGAATGCGATATGTTACTTGATGAAGCATATGTTAATGATATTAGAGAATTATTATTCTTAATTAGACCTGATCAAAGATTAATCTTTACTGCGACTATGAAGAATCATTTAATTTCTGATACATATAAATTCATCGGCGCGGATGAAATTATTGATATTAATAAGCAAACAAAAGTTAATTCTAATGTTTCTCATCATTTAGTTAATTTAAAACATAAAGATCCTATTGAACAACTTGTTACATTCTTAAATACTGAAAAACCTTATTATACAATGGTATTTGCCAGTGAAAAAACACGTGTTGATAAAGTATATAAAGAATTAAATAAGTTAGGAATTAAATGCGCATTACTTTCTGGTGATTTACAATCACGTGAAAGAAAAATTACTATGCGTAGAATTAAAGAAGGAGATTTTAATTTAATCATTTGTAGCGATATTGCTTCTCGTGGTATTGATATTAAAGATGTTTCAACTATTATCTCTTTAGATTTACCAACTGATTTAGATTATTATTATCATCGTGCAGGTCGTACAGGTAGATTTAATAAAAAAGGTGATTCATACATTTTCTATAATGATGATGAAATGGATTTATTAAATAAATTAATCGCAAAAAATAAGAATATTTCTTTTGATTATTACGTTTTAAAATCTGAAGGCTTAAAAAAGATTGATACTATTACTGGTAAAAAGAAAAAAGAAGTCAATGAAGTTTTAGAAGGTAAGATTAAAAAAGAAATCGCAAAAGTCAGAACTAAAAAAGTTAAACCTGGCTATAAGAAAAAAATTCGTGATGCGGTTAAAAAAGCAAAAGACGATCACAAAAAAGAAATCATTAAAAAGAATATCCGTGAACAAAAGAAGGCTAACGCTCGTAAAGGCGGATATGGAAGTGAATATTAGACTCGAAAGAGTCTTTTATTTTGCAAACAAAAAGTAGTCTAACGACTACTTAATGAATGATTTAAGATGCTCTTCAAAATGAGGGAATAATTCTTCACCAGTTACAGTTTCAATTACTTGTCCTTTTTTGAAAATAACATAAGTATTTAATTTGGCACATGCAATACCTAAATCGGCTTGCATACCTTCACCAATACCATTTACTACACATCCCATACATGCAACAGTGATATTGAGTTTGTATTCTTCTAATAATCCCATTACTCTAGTTGCGATGTCTTTAGTATCCGCGGTAGTTCTACCACACATTGGACAAGAGATTAATGTATAATAATCTTTATATAAACCTAAATCGTGTAATAATCTTTTCGCTGCATAGATTTCTTCAACTGGATCATCAGATAAAGAAATTCTAATTGTATTACCAATTCCTTCCATTAATAATGGTGCAAGTGCGATTGTAGATCTAATTAAACCAATATCTTTAATAGATGATTCAGTAACTCCGATATGTAAAGGATATTTATATCTTCTTGCAGCTTGTCTATAACATTCTAATGTAATTAATGGGGAAGAAGATTTTAACGCTAATACAAGATTATGGAAATCATGCTTTTCAAATATTTGAATATAATTATCTAATAAATCTAACATGATTTTAGATGACATTTTTAAATCGTTAGATTGAATAATTTCCTTAGGTACAGAACCTGAATTAACTCCAATTCTAATCGCGACATTATTCTTTTTGGCCGCTTCGATAATTTCAACAACATCATCTTCATTTTTGATATTGCCAGGATTTAATCTAATTTTTGCCGCGCCATTTTCGATCGCTAGAAGGGCTAATTTTTTAGAAAAGTGAATATCTGCGACTAATGGAATAGAGATTTGTTTAACAATATCTTTAATCGCGTAAGCATCATTTTCATCTAAAACAGAAACTCTAATTAAATCACAACCTGCACATTCAAGTTGATGAATTTGTTTAACTACTTGATCAACTTTTTCAGTTTTAATATTACACATGGATTGGATTAAGATTTTATTATCTCCACCCATTTCAATGTTTTTAATTTTTACAATACTTGTTTCATTTCTTAACATATAAACTACCTCATAACTATTTTACATTAAATCGTTATATAATAAAATTATTATTTTATAAAAATAATTGTAGTATTTTATTTTTGTCTATGCTAAACTTACATAGGTAACAAATGGAGGTGGAAAGAATGCCACGTGAAGATATTATCTTAAAATGTACAGAATGCGGTGATGAAAACTACATTACAACAAAGAACAAAAGAAATCACCCAGAAAAGTTTGAAATCAAAAAATATTGCAAAAAATGCAATAAGATGACAAATCATAAAGAAAAGAAGTAAGAAATTAGAGCTTGTAATAGCTCTTTTTTTCTTATTAAAAAAGGAGAAATATGAAAGTAAAAAGATTTGAATGCACAACAATGTTTTCTTGCAATGAATATGTGTGTTCTATAGGTAATAAGAATTTTATCATTGATCCTGGCTTTTATTCTAAAAAGATAAAAGATTATATTGATTCTATTGGAGGTATATCTTTTATTTTATTAACTCATGGCCATTATGATCACATATCAGGAATTAATGATTTATTAAAAGATTTTCCTAATGTAAAAGTATATGCATATAAAGAAGAAATTGATTTAATAATGAATCCAAAAAAGAATTGTTCTTCTTCTAGATGGGATTGCCCTAGTGAATATAAAAATTATGTTCCTAATATTGATATAGAACCTTTAGATGAAGGTAAAATTGTTATTGATGGAATTGAAGTTTCAGTAATTCATACTCCAGGACATACCAAAGGTGGATGTATGTATTATTTTAAAGATGAAAAAGTATTATTTACTGGTGATACAATTTTATGTGAATCAATTGGTAGATATGATTTACCAACTGCGAGTGAAAGTGAATTATTTAATTCTTTATCAAAAATTAGATCGTTATCTTTCCCTAATGATGTAACTTGTTATTTTGGACACGGAGAAGCATTTACATATGAAAAATTAATGCGTGTCAATATGTATTTAAGGGGAAATTAGGTTAAAATTATAAATATTTTTAGTTCTAGTTCATTTTTTAATTTATTTTTATTTATTTATATAGTAAAATATTTTAGGTTTTATAGGAGGAAATTATGGTAAACTGTACAGAAGTAAGACCTGGTAATACATTCGAATACGAAGGTCAAATTTACACATGTATCGATATTGACTTAAACAAAACAGCTATGGCTAAGATGAAAGTCAAAATCAAATCAAAAAACGTTAGAACAGGAGCAGTTCTAGAATTATCATTTATCGGTGGCGATAAAGTTGATATTTTAAGACTTGATAAGAAACAAATGCAATATCTTTATGATGATGGCACAGGCTATGTCTTCATGGATATTGAATCATACGAACAAGTATCTGTCCCACATGAAAGATTAGAATGGGAAAAGAATTTCTTAGTTCCTGAAGAAGTAGTCGCAATGACATTCTACGAAGGTGAAATTATGGGTATTGAATTACCTGCAAAAGTAACTTTATTAATTACAGAATGCGAACCTGCAACACGTGGTGATACAGTCAACAAAGCTATGAAAGACGCAATCACAGAAACAGGTTTAAAAGTTAGAGTTCCATTATTCGTCGAAAATGGTCAAAAGATCATTGTTATGACAACTGATGGTTCTTACGATTCAAGAGCTTAGTTAAATTAAAGTGGGGCAACCCACTTTTATTTTAACAATATGTTAACTTTGATTTAATTCATTATTCTTGAATAATGGGACTAAATCATTTATTATTTTATCGAGGTGAAAATATGTTAAGTAATATAAATATTTTAATGAGTTTTGGTTGGGAATCAGTTATGTATATCGCAATCGGTTTAGTTGCAGGTTTAGTCGGTGGTTATTTTGGCGCAAGAGCTTTAATGACAAGACAATTAAAAAAGAACCCTCCAATTAACGAAAAAATGATAAGAGCGATGTTTATGTCTATGGGTAGAAAACCATCAGAAGCTCAAATCAAACAAGTCATGAAAAATATGAATCAATATAAATAAGCAGCAATGCTTATTTTTTAACAAAAAAAGATAACGTTATTGCGCGTTATCTTTTTTCTTTTTTGATAAGTAAATATTTTTTTCAGTACCATCTATTAATCTTTTAATATTTGAATGATGTCTAATAATTAAGATTAATGAATAAACTACCATAAATCCTGAAAAGATATAACTTGCTTGTAATGAAGCATTCATTAACCAACTTGGTAAGAATATTAAAGCAAATGAAGCTAATGCAGTACCTAATGAAGCAAAGATACTTGATAGAGATACTTTATGAGAAGTTAGGAAGATGGAAAAGAAAATAATAATTCCAACAATTAATAATGACCAACTTGAAGCAATAATAATTCCTGCCATACAAGAAACTGCCTTACCACCTTTGAAATGATAAAATACTGGGAAACAATGTCCTAATACACTTCCTAGTCCACATGTCATTGCGCCGATAGAAGCTAAATCAAAACTTTCTAATAATGTATTTAAAGAAGTGAATTTGATTATTAGATAACAAGCATAGAAAGGAATAATTGTTTTTGCCATATCTAGAGCGATAGTAATTAAACCTGCTTTTAAACCAAATACACGACCCATATTTGTTCCACCGGAATTATGTGATCCATAATCACGAACATCTTTGTTATATACTTTCTTTGAAAGTATGATGCCATTAGATATTGAACCAAACAAATATCCAACTAATAAACATACTCCTAGAATTAAAATAATATATCCGACCATAATTTATCTCCAAAAATCAACATAATAATAACTTATTATTATGGAAAATTAAAGTCTTTTTTGATATAATCCCAATGATAAAGGAGCGAGATTATGAGTGAAAATAAAAATTCTTATTCTGCTTCATCGTTAAAAATTCTAAAAGGACTTGATCCTGTTAAAAAAAGACCTGGTATGTATATTGGCTCCACAGACTGGAGAGGTACACATCACTTAGTTTGGGAAATTATAGATAATTCAATTGATGAAGCTATTGCAGGCTATGGTAAAAAAATTAGCGTAGTTATTCATAATGATGGTTCTATTTCTATCTCTGATGAAGGTAGAGGTATTCCATGTGATTATAATGAAAAAGAAAAAATGGATGGATTAGATATTGTTTTTTGCACATTGCATGGCGGAGGTAAATTCGATTCATCTAACTATAAATCTGCCGCAGGATTACACGGCGTAGGTGCGGCTTGTGTTAACGCATTATCTGAATGGGTAAAAGTTAATGTATATCGCGATGGCAAAGAATATTATGCTGAATATCGTGATGGTGGTAATAAGCGTTTAGGTACTAAAGAAGTTGGATCAACTACCAAAAGAGGTTCAACTATTACTTTTAAACCTGATAAAAAAGCATTACCAGAACCAGAATTCAAATTTGAATTAATTGAAGAAAGATTAAACAATTGCGCATGTCAATGTCCAAATGTTAGATTTATCTTAATCGATGAAAGAGTAAAGGATAAGAAAGTTGAATTCTTCTATAAAGATGGTATTGTTGAATACTTAGATAGAAAGAATGCAGGAAAGACATCTTTACATCCAATTGGTTATTTTGTTGATAATACAAGAGATATTAAAGTTGAATTTGCCTTCCAATTCTTACAAGATTCATATGAAGAAAAAGTATATTCATTCGCAAACTCAATTTTTACTACTATGGAAGGTAGCCATGTTCGAGGTTATCGTTCTGGTTTAACTAAAGCTTTTAATGAATATATCGATAGAAATAAATTATTAAAAGGTGATGCAAAATTAGATGGCGCGGATATTAGAGAAGGTTTATCTTGTGTAGTATCTGTTAGAATTCCTGAAGAAAAGATTCAATTTGAAGGTCAAACTAAAGAAAAATTAGGTACACCTGATGCTGCAACCGCGGTTGATAATTTAGTCTATACTAATATGACTAGATATTTAATCGAAAATAAAGAATATGCGAATAAGATTGTTAATAAAATCTTTGAAGCACAAAAAGCTAGAATCGCAGCGAGAACTGCAAAAGATGATGTTAGAAAACTTTCACCAAAAGATAATGAAAAGAATACTTTAATGTTATCTGGTAAGTTAGTTCCACCTCAATCAAAAGATTATCGTAAAAATGAATTATTCATCGTCGAAGGTGATTCTGCTGGAGGTAACGCGAAGAAGTGTAGAAATAGATCATTCCAAGGTTTATTACCATTAAGAGGTAAACCAAAAAATATTTCTAATGATGCAGAAGATGCATTTATGAAAAATGAAGAATTATCTACTTTAGCATATACAATTGGTACAGGTACTGGTAAAGATTTCAATATTAGAAATTTAAGATATGATAAAGTTATTATCATGACCGATGCTGATACTGATGGAGCACACATTCAAAACTTATTAATTAATTTCTTCTATAAGAAGATGAAACCTTTAATTGAAACAGGCCATGTTTATGTTGCTTGCCCACCTTTATACCGCGTTATGAAAATGACAGGTAAAAAAGTTATTGAAGAATATGCATGGAATCAAACTGAACTTGAAGAAGCAAAAAAGAAAGTTGGAAGTGGTTATACTGTCTCACGTTATAAAGGACTTGGTGAAATGAACGCAGATCAACTATGGGTTACAACAATGGATCCTCAACATCGTAAATTAATTAAATTAACAATTAATGACGCGGATGTTGCTTCTAAATATGTTGAATTATTCATGGGTAAAGATCCTTCTGGTAGAAATACTTGGATTAAAGAAAATGTTGATTTCTCTACAAAAGGAGATTTCTTTGTTGAGGAGGTAAAACATAATGGCTAAGAAAAAAACTGAATTAGATACATCCTCATTAAGACAAGAAGAATTTATTCAAATATCAAATATTGAAGATGTTATGTCTGAAGGATTTGGTAGATATTCTAAATACGTCTTACAAGAAAGAGCAGTCCCAGATGTTAGAGATGGATTAAAACCAGTTCAAAGAAGAATTCTTTATACAATGATTCTTGAAGGAAATGTTTCTAGTAAACCAACTAGAAAATGCGCTCGTACTGTTGGCGCGGTTATTGGTCGATTCCATCCACATGGTGATACTTCTGTTTATGAAGCAATGGTTAGAATGTCCCAAGATTGGAAGATGCGTTATCCATTAATTGATTTCCAAGGTAATAATGGTTCAATCGATGGTGATGGTCCTGCGGCTTATCGTTATACTGAAGCAAGATTATCTGAATTATCAGATTTAATGGTTCAAGATTTAAATAAAAATACAGTTGATATGCAACTCAACTTCGATGATTTAGAATTTGAACCTACTGTCTTACCTTCAAGATTTCCAAATTTACTAGTAAATGGTACTCAAGGTATTGCGATTGGTTCTTCAACCGATATTCCTCCACATAATTTAAAAGAAGTAATTGATGCGATCAATTATCGTATCTCACATAAAAAATGTACAACAAAGGAATTAATGGAATTTATTAAAGGTCCTGATTTCCCAACGGGTGGCATTATTAAAGATACATCAATCCTTCTTCCAATGTATGAAAGCGGTAATGGATCTTTCAAATTATGGTGTAAAACAGAAATTGATACTTCCGCGAAAGATATTAACCAAATCATTATTACTGAAATTCCTTGGGGAAAAGATAAATCTGAATTAGTTAATAACATCGATAAATGTCGTTTCGCGAATAAGTTAGATGCGATTATCGAAGTAAGAGATGAAACTGATAGAGATGGATTAAGAATCGCGATTGATGTTAAAAAAGATTCTGATCCAAACAACATTTTAAATTTCTTATTATCAAAAGGTGTTTTATGTTCAACAATCAAATTTAATTGTTTAGTTATTGATCATGATAGACCAGTTGTCGCACCTTTAACTGAAATGATTGATTGCTACATTGAACATCAAGTTGATGTTTTAACTCGTAGAAGTAAATTCGATTTAGAAAAGGCAGAAAATAGACTTCATATTGTTCAAGGCTTAATCAAAGCTTGCTCAATTATTGATGAAGTTGTCGCACTTATTAAAGCTAGTAAAGATAAAGCTGATGCTAAAATTAATTTAGTTCAAAAATTTGGATTTACTGAAGTTCAAGCGGAAGCTATTTTAAATTTACAATTATATCGTTTATCAAACTTAGATATTATGACTTTAGTTAATGAAAGAGATGAATTAACTGAAACTATTGAATATTTAAAGGGATTATTAGAATCTCCAACTAAGATGAATAACTTAATTAAATCTGATTTAAATAAAGTTAAAGAAAAATTTGGCGATGAAAGAAGAACTTTAATTGAAGACCAAAATACTTCATTCGATATTGATAAGAAAGCATTAATTTCTAAAGATGAATGTATGATTTCCTTTACTCGTGATGGTTATATCAAACGTAGTAATTTAAAATCATTCAAATCCAGTGAAATTTTACCTAATATTAAATTAGGTGATGCGGTAAAAGGTATTGTTAAAGCTTATACTACTGATTCATTATTATTATTTACAAACTTTGGTAACTATATTTGCTTACCAGTTTATAAATTAGATGATATGAAATGGAAAGAAGAAGGTTCTCATATCAATGATATTTCAACCCTCTCACCTAAAGAAAAGATTATTAAAGGTATTATTGTTAGAGAATTCATCAAGGGTGTTTCTATCGCATTAATTTCTAAATTAGGACAAATTAAACGTACTCCTTTATATCAATTTGAAACTGCGAAATACAATAAACCATCTAAATGCTTTAAATTATTAAATGATGATGAAGTCATGGATGTAAAAGCATGCTTTGGTCAAACAGGTTTAGGCGTAGTTTTAGATAATGGTTCATTTAACTATTTTGATGAAACTGAAGTTAAACATGTCGGTATTAAAGCTGGTGGTATTAAAGCGATTAAGATGGATAAAGACAGTAAATATTTATCTCAATTAATCAGTGTTGAACCACATGATAAGGTTTATTTCCATATTATTACAAAACAAAAAGGTGTTCGTGTAGTTGATTCTTCACACTTAGAAAAAACTGCAAGATTATCCGCGAAAGAAAATATTATTAAATCATTCAAATCTGATCCTCAAAATATTATCTATATCAATAAAGTATCGAAAAAGGAAGAAAATCCTTGTGAATATGCTTTATTTGAAAACCAAGATGTTAAGAAACTCGATTTAAAAGATGTTAAATTAACACCATTAGATTCTTATTTGAAGAGTGATAATTTAGAATTAGGTAATTCATTTGATATTGTTGATTGTTATAATCTCGATGTTGAAATTATTTCTAAAGATTCTAAATTATATCAACCAATTGTTGAAGAAGATGATTCTTCTTTATTAGATGAATTAGATGCAAGAAAGTTAGATATTCCTACTCATCCTGCAAGTGTTACTAAAGAAGAAAAAGAAGAAGACGACAAAATAAGCTTATTCGATTTTGTTGATGATGATTAGTTTAAGGCTCGGTTAAAACCGAGTCTTTTTTAATTTTAAAAAATTTTTTTAGGATTTTTTCATTTTTTTGCAAAATACATATATAGGAGGGTAAATTATATGGAATATATATGTTTACAAGAAAATGAATTTGACTGCGGATACGCATGTCTAAAAATGTGTCTATCTTACGCTTATAAAGATAGCAAATATTTAAATCTGGAAAGAAACTATACCAAAAATAGTTATTCGTTTACCGATTTAAAGAAAATCGCATCTAAATACGATATGGAATTAAAAGGAGTAGAGTTTAGCAAAAAAGAAGAGTTATTTAGACATACTAATGCGATTATCCAATTGAACGATAATAATATTTCTCATTTTGTTTTATTCGTAAAAACTTATAAGAATTATGTTATTGTCAACGATCCAAATTTTGGACAAATCAAGTTAGAAAAGAATGAATTTTTAACACTTTTTACAGGTTATGCATTAATTATTGAAAGATGTTGTAAAAAGAAAATTGATGTTAAAAGAAGATTGCTTAATAAAAATTATATCATCATCTATTTAACATTCTTAATCTTAGATTTTGGTTTGATATATCTATTTTCTTATATATCAAGCAACAGTGAAAATAAAAGCATTTGGTTAACTTTAACCGTGGCAATACTTATTTGTTTTTCTTGCTTTTCCAAAGGTTATATATTGTTAGGACAAAATAAATATTATGATAAAGAAGTTAATGAAATATTAGAAGTAGCTTTAAAAAAGAATATTAAATTATCATCAAATGAGATGACTTTGATTTTAACTTTAAAAGGTAAAATTATTCATTATGTCTATGGAACTTTAAATGATTTATTTGTATTAATTTTTATTTCATCGATTTTAATTAGCAATGGTTTAATTCATATTTTCATTATTTTAGGTATCATTATAAGCACATATGCATTAAAAAGAATGCTTTTATTGGATGATACAACTAAAAAATATGAACTTACTAAATTAGAAAATAGATTTATTAATTTTGATACTTCATTTAATTTGGTTTCTATTTATAAAAAACTTAATCAAGTTGGAAATAGATATATTATTGAAGAAGGAATTCAATCTTATTTATATTATTTATTAATCGCGATAGTAGTCATTGTGATGAATTATATTTCTGACATTAATTCATTTGTTTATGTTTCATTATTTATTGGATATTATTTAATTTTTATGGATAGATTTAAACATCTTTTAACTTTAGGTTATTCAACTAGACTTGAATATAATAAACTACGTAATTTTTATCTCGATTTAAAAAGATATGTTGAAAATAAAGTAGCGATAGAGAATTAAATAAATCTTAAGATCTATGATAATGATTTTGTCTCCCCCTTGTCTCCCCCTTAGAAACAATTAAAAGATATTAAAATATTAATTTACTTGTAAGATTATTTAATAAAAGTTATTATTATATCGTATGAATTTAAATATTTTATATTTAAACGGAGGCAATATGAGTTATAACTATCAAGAAATAGAAAAGAAATGGCAAAAATATTGGGATGAACATAACACTTATTTTTGTGATACACATGATTTTTCTAAACCAAAATATTATGTATTAGATATGTTCCCTTATCCAAGTGGTAAAGGTTTACACGTTGGTCATCCAGAAGGATATACTGCGACTGATATCATGGCAAGAATGAAAAGAGCGCAAGGATATAATGTTTTACATCCAATGGGCTTTGATTCATTTGGTTTACCTGCAGAACAATTCGCGATCCAAACTGGTAACCATCCAGAAGGATTCACATTACAAAATATTGAAACATTTACTGCTCAATTAAAAATGTTAGGATTTAGCTTTGACTGGTCTAAACAAATTTCTACTTGTGATCCAAAATTCTATAAATGGACACAATGGATTTTTAAAAAATTATTAGAACAAGGTTTAGCTAAGTTAGTTGATATGCCAGTTAACTGGTGTGAAGAATTAGGAACTGTTTTAGCAAACGATGAAGTTATCAATGGTCGTTCTGAAAGAGGTAATTATCCTGTTGTTAGAAAGAATATGAAACAATGGGTCTTAGATATTCCTAAGTATGCGGAAAGATTACTTGAACAATTAGATGAAATCGATTGGCCAAGTTCAACAAAAGAAATCCAAAGAAACTGGATTGGTAAATCAGTCGGTGCTTTAGTTGATTTCAATGTTGATGGAACTAATGAAAAATTTACAGTCTTTACAACACGTTGTGATACTTTATTCGGCGCGACTTACTGCGTATTATCTCCAGAACATCCATTAGTAAAGAAAATTACTACAAAAGATCATCAAGAAGAAGTTAATAAATATATTGAATTCGCAGCGAGTAAGTCTGATTTAGAAAGAACAGAATTAAATAAAGAAAAAACTGGTGCTTTCACAGGTGCTTACGCAATTAACCCAGTCAATGGTAAAAAGATTCCAATTTGGATTTCAGATTATGTCTTAATTACTTATGGTACAGGGGCAATTATGGCAGTACCTGCACACGATGAAAGAGACTATGCATTCGCAAAGAAATTCGGTATTGAAATTATCCAAGTTCTTGAAGGTGGAGATATTTCTAAAGAAGCTTATACTCAAGATGGATTACATATTAATTCAGGATTCTTAAATGGCTTAAATAAAGAAGACGCAATTAATAAGATGATTGATTATCTTCAAGAAAAAGGTATTGGTAAAAAACAAATTAACTATAAATTAAGAGAATGGATTTTCGCTAGACAAAGATATTGGGGTGAACCAATTCCAGTTGTCTTTATCGGTGATGAAATTGTTCCTTTAAAAGATTGTGAATTACCATTATTACTTCCTGAAGTTAAAGATTATAAAAGATCTCCAGATGGTAAATCCCCACTTGAAAACGCAAGTGATTGGATTAATTTAACTTACAATGGTAAACAAGCAAAAAGAGAATCATCTACTATGCCAGGTAGTGCAGGTTCCTCTTGGTATTATTTAAGATATATTGATCCAAAGAATGAAAACACATTCTGCGATAAAGAACTTGAAAAACACTGGATGCCAGTTGATTTATATATCGGCGGTACAGAACACGCGGTCGGACATTTATTATATTCAAGATTCTGGATGAATTTCTTATACGACCAAGGATATGTTTCACACAAAGAACCATTTAAGAAATTATTCCATCAAGGTATGATTTTAGGCTCTAATGGTGAAAAGATGTCTAAATCAAAAGGCAATGTTGTTAACCCTGATGATGTTGTAAGAGATTATGGTGCAGATTCATTAAGATTATATGAAATGTTTATGGGACCACTTGAAGCAAGCTTACCTTGGTCTGATTCAGGACTTGATGGGGCTAAACGTTGGTTAGATAGAGTTTATAGATTATTTGATGAAGAACCATTTATTTCTAGAATTACTATGGAAAATGATCATTCCTTAGATTATGTATACAATTTCACAGTAAAGAAAGTAACAAATGACTTTGAAGCAATGGCATTTAATACTGCAATTTCTCAAATGATGATTTTCATTAATGAAGTATATAAACAAGAAAAGATTTATAAACCATATTTAGAAGGCTTTGTTCAATTACTTGCACCTATTTGTCCTCATATTTGTAATGAAATTTGGGAAAAATTAGGTCATGAAGAAATTATTGACTATGTAAAATGGCCTACATATGATGAAAGCAAACTTGCATTAGCGACAGTTAAAATCGCAGTTCAAATTTGTGGTAAGGTAAGAGAAATTATCGAAGTACCTACAAATGCAAGTGAAAAAGAAATCGAAGATATTGCTTTAAATAACGAAGGTATTAAATCTCGTTTAGAAGGCAAAACAATTAAGAAGATAATTGTTATTAAAGGAAAGATTGTTAACATTGTTGCAATCTAAAATATATAAACGCATGTTAGGCAATGCCTAACATTTGCGTTATTTAGGAGAAACTAATGTATCAAGAATTAATTAATCAAAAACTTGAAAGTGATTTATCTTTAAAATCAAAGCAAGTTGAAAATGTAATATCCTTATTAAATGAAGGATGTTCAGTTCCATTTATCGCTCGTTATAGAAAAGAATTAACTGGTTCTTTAAGCGATGAAGTTTTAAGAAACTTTGTAGAAAAATATACTTATTATACAAACTTTTATGATCGTTTAGATACTATTTTAAAATCGATTGAAGAACAAGGTAAATTAACAGATGAAATAAAAGAATCTTTATTTAATGCCCATACTTTATCAGAACTTGAAGATATCTATCGTCCTTATAAACCTAAAAAGAAGACAAGAGCTAGTATCGCAAAAGAAGCTGGTTTAGAACCTTTAAGTGAATATTTATTAAAACAAGTAAATAATCCTGAAGTTAATGAATACGCAAAAACATTTATTAATCCTGAAAAGAAGATTAATAGTCCCGAAGATGCATTACAAGGGGCTAAAGATATCATCGCAGAAATGGTTTCTGATAATTCAGATTATCGTAAATTTATTAGAAGCAATGTTATTAAAAACTTTAATGTTACTACTAAATTAAATAAAAAAGACGCAGATGAATTAGAAAAATTTGGTCAATATTATGATTATTCTGAACCTGTTAATAAAATTGCATCACATAGAGTCCTTGCCATCAGCAGAGGAGAAAAACTCGGCGTTTTAAAAATTGATATCACAGGTAGAGATGAAACTAATATTAATCATATTAAAAAAGATATCATTAAAGCAAATTCACCTTTTGAAACTATTTTAACTGAAGCGATTGAAGATGCTTATAAAAGATTAATTAAACCAAGTATTGATAATGAAGTATTCGCTACTTTATTAGAAACAAGTGAAAATACATCAATTGAAGTATTTAAATCAAACTTAAAAGAATTATTACTTCAATCTCCAACTAAAAATAAAGTTGTTTTAGGCTTTGACCCAGGTATTAGAACTGGTTGTAAAATTGGTATTGTAGATCGCTTAGGTAAAGTTTTATATACAGGCGTATTATATGGTACTGTTGATAAAAAAGAAATACTTGAAAAAGAAGGAGTTAAACTTGCAGCTTTAATTACTAAATATAAAGTTGATTTAATTTCTCTTGGTAATGGTACAGGTGGAAGAGAATCAGAAAGATTTATTAAAGAATTCTTATTTGATAAATTCCCAAATTGTAAGATTGATTATGTTATTACTAACGAAGCAGGTGCTTCAGTTTATAGCGCTTCTAAATTAGGTACTAAAGAATTCCCTAACTTAGATGTTTCAGTAAGAAGTGCGATTTCTTTAGCAAGAAGAGTTCAAGATCCTCTCGCGGAATTAGTTAAAATTGATCCTAAATCTATTGGTGTTGGTCAATATCAACATGATATGAACCAAAAACATTTAGGTGAAGCTTTAGGTGGTGTAGTTGAAAACTGTGTTAACTTAGTTGGCGTTGATTTAAATCATGCTTCACCATCATTATTAAGTTATGTTTCAGGAATTAATTCTACTATCGCAACAAATATTGTTACTTATAGAGAAGCAAATGGTGAATTTACATCCAGAAAAGATTTATTAAATGTTCCTAAACTTGGTCAAAAAGCATTCGAACAATGCGCAGGTTTCTTAAGAATTAGTGATCATTATCCTTTAGATAATACAGGTATTCATCCTGAATCTTATGAAATTACTTTAAATTTATTAAAAGAAATTGGTTGTTCAATTGATGATTTAGGTAAAGAAACATTAATTAAAAAACTAGATTCTATCAATGTTGAAGCAACTGCAAGAAAATTAAATGTTGGTGTTGAAACATTAAAAGATATTATTGTTGAACTTGAAAAACCAGGTAGAGATATTCGTGATTTAAATAAACAAGCTGTTTTAAGAAACGATGTCACTGATATTAAAGATTTACAACTCGGTATGGTTTTAGATGGAACGGTTAGAAATATTATCGATTTTGGTGCCTTTGTTGATATTGGTGTTCACCAAGATGGACTTGTTCATATTTCTGAAATCTCTGATAAATTTATTAAACATCCATTAGATGCATTAAAGATTGGTCAAATTGTTAAAGTTAAGGTTATACAAGTTGATCCAAATAAAAAGAGAATTGGTTTATCAATCAAACAAGTTGATAAGGAGTAATTATGAGTTCTTGGAAAGATAATTTAATATTTTATGAAATTTATCCTACATCATTTAAAGATTCTAACGGTGATGGTATCGGTGATTTAAATGGTATTGCGAGTAAATTAGAATATGTTAAAGATTTAGGCTTTAACGCAATTTGGTTAAATCCATTTTATAAATCTCCATTTAAAGATGGAGGATATGATATTTCTGATTTCTTCGATGTTGATCCTAGATTTGGAACTATTGAAGATTTTAAAAATTTAATCAAAAAAGCTCATCAATTAGATTTAAAGATTATTGTTGATTTAGTTCCAGGACATGCAAGTGAACAAAATCCAATGTTCTTAGAATCTGCAAAACCTGAATATAATAATTATTCTGATTTATTCATTTGGAATAATTCAGTATGGGATTATGAAAGACCTTATATTCTTATTTCAGGTAGATATGACCGTAATGCTTCATATATGGTTAATTTCTTTTCTCATCAACCTGCATTCAATTATGGATTTAATGAAGATATTAAATATTCATGGCAAATGTCATATGAAGATAAAAGAACTTTTAAAGCACGTGATTTAATGATTAAGGTTATGTCTTTTTGGCTAGATAATGGCGCGGATGGCTTTAGAGTTGATATGGCTGATTCACTTGTTAAGAACGATGATTCAAAAACTGCGACTATCAAAGTATGGAATTACATTTTTAATGAAGTTAAGAAAAATCATAAAGATTTCTTCTTAGTATCTGAATGGTGTTATCCATCTCGTGCATTAAAAGCAGGCTTTGATTCTGATTTTATTCTTGACCACGAAGATGATTTCTTCCATTATTTAACAAAACAAAATAAATTTTCTTCTAATTTAAATGTTTTAAATGGAGGAAATGATGAAGTATTTAAATTATTTAAAAAAGATTTAGTTTCTAAAATTGATGAAGCTAGAGAGAATAATGGTCATATTTCTGTTATTTCAGGAAACCATGATACATGGAGACTTGCAACATATTTAAATGATGATGAATTAAGATTATTCTATATGATTCAAATGACTTTACCAGGTATTCCTTTTGTTTACTATGGTGATGAACTTGGAATGAAATATCAAAATTTAAATTCTAAAGATGGTGGTTATCATCGTACAGGTGATCGTACTCCAATGAAATTTGATAATTCTAAAAATAATGGATTTTCAACATCCGATAATTTATATCTTCCATTAAGCGATGATAATTTAAACGCAGAAGATTTATTAAAAGATAAAAATTCTTTATTAAATTATATTAAGAATTTAATTTCATTTAGAAAGAATCATCAACATTTATTCAATAATAACTTTGTATTAGAAGATAGTGAATTAAGATTAATTTCTTATATTAGAGATGATATTAAAGTTGTTATCAATTTAACTGATCATGAAGTTTCATTAGATGGAGAAGTATTATTCAAAACTAGTGAAAATGCTTTAAAAGGAATTAAACTTCAAGTTAAATCAGGTGTTATTTTAAAAATTTAATATTCTTAACACTTTCTTGTTATAAGCAAGGAAGTGTTTTTAATTTTAATTTTTTCACTAATAATTGAAATATAAAATTATATTTTATATAATGTTAGTAATTAAGGAGGCTTTGAAATATGGCAGATTATGTTTTTATCCAAAATTATTCAAATAGAGGTAAGATGGCAATTTCTACAAGTGCTTTTGAACAAATTGTTTCTACTGTCACAAATAAGGTAATTGGCGTATCAACTACAAAGAAAAATAATTCACCTTTTAGATTTCATAAGCCAGTTCATTGTTCTATTTCTAATAATAAAATAATTGTTAACATCCAAGTAATTATCAAGAAAGGTAACAATGTAGATAAGATTTGTTCTTTAATTCAAAATGAAGTCGCGGATTCATTAACAACAATGGTTGAAATGGTTCCATTTTCAATTAAGATCAAAGTGGCAGGAATTGAATAAAAAGTAAGCTACGGCTTATTTTTTTGTGGAGGTATTATATGGAACTATCAAGAAATCAAGAACAAGAAAAAATTATGCAAGTAGTCTATGGCTACTTATTTTATCAAGTAAATAATAAAGAAGAAGATATTAAAACTTTAATGGAAGGTGTTTATGAAGATGAATATGAAAATATTCCAACATTCTCTAAAGAAGTTATTGTTAAATCTTTATTAAATCAACCTGAAATCGATAAATTAATCGCAGAAAATTTATCTGCAAAATTAAGATTAGATAGATTAAATATTGTAGGTCATGCAATATTATTATTTTCTATTGGCGAAGTTAAATATTGTTCATTTGAAGATGTATCAAAAGCTACAATGATCAATGTCGCGGTTGAACTCGCAAAAAAATATTTAGATGATAAAGAATATCGTTTTATTAACGCGGTATTAGATAAGATTTTATAATTATCATGGATAAAATATATACAGTTTCCAATATCAATCAATATATACAATACATTATTCAAAATAATGCTTCTTTACAAAACATCTTAGTTCAGGGAGAAATCTCTGGATTAAGAAAAGATTTTAAAGGGCATTATTATTTTTCTATTAAAGATGATAGATGTTCTTTAAGCTGCAAGATGTGGTCTTCAACTGCATCTAGATTAAAATTTATTCCAAAAGATGGAGATGAAGTTTTATTAAAAGGTTCAATTGATGTTTATGATGTCAGAGGTACTTATTCTTTAACCGCTTATTATATGGAACCTTATGGATTAGGAAAAGAATTATTAAAACTTCAAGAATTAAAAAAGAAGTTAGAAGCTGAAGGCTTATTTTCTTTACCTAAAAAGAAAATTCCAGCTTTTCCTAAAACTATTGGTATAGTAACTGCATCGACTGGTGCCGCGGTACATGATTTAATCGATACTATTCTTTCTAGATATAATACTCAAATATATGTATTTCCTTGTTTGGTACAAGGTAAAGATGCACCTAAAAGTATTATCAAAGCTTTAGAAAAAACTAAATCTTTCCCTTTAGATGTTATTATCGTTGGTCGAGGTGGAGGATCAAATGAAGATTTATTCTGCTTCAATGATGAAGAATTAGTTAGATATGTCGCACAGATGGATGTTCCAATTATTTCTGCGGTTGGACATCAAATTGATTCAACTTTAATCGATTTAGTTTCTGATGCTTCTTGTATTACTCCAACTGATGCTGGAGTTAAAGCAACACCTAATAAATATGATTTAATAGATTTATTAAACGGCTCACAAATACAATTAACTTCTTTAATTAATAGGATAATAGATAATTATAAGAATAGATTATTAAATATTAATGCATCAAAAGGATTGATAAGTCCTTATGATAAATACCAATTAAAATTAAAAGAATTAAATTCGATTCAATTAAGATTAAATTCTAGAATGGGTAATATTATTTCATCGTTAGATAAATCTTATAATAATTTAGAAGGTAGATTAAAAGCATTAAATCCTTATTTAATATTAAATAAAGGTTATTCATTAATTAATGTTGGTGAAGAAATAATTACAAGTGTTGATCAAGTTAAAGAAAATGATGACATGGTAATTAGTTTAAAAGATGGTAAGATATTAAGCAAAGTAATATCCAAAACCAAAGGAGAATAGATTATGGCAAATAAAGAATTAACAATCGAAGAAAAATTTTCTCGTTTAGAAGAATTGGTAACTAAATTAGAAAATGAAAAAATGACTTTAAAAGAATCATTAGAATTATATCAAGAAGCAATGAGTCTTTCTAAAGAACTAAATGTTGAGCTCAATGAAGCTAGTAAACAAGTTTTAATCGTTCAAGAAAACAATAAATTAGAAAAATTTGAAGACGAAGAATAATTTATAATCAAAAATCTGAAAGAGGATGACTGGGTGACCAATCATCCTCTTTTTTAGTGGAAAAAATAAAAATTTAAAAAATCAGACAAAAAATACAAAAAAAGTCTTGTCAAATGGAGTGAAAGTGATATAATGTGGTTACAAGTGGAGGAAAGTGGGGTAACAAATATGTTTTTTATCGGAACTTATTATCATAGCCTAGATGAAAAATCACGTGTTATTCTGCCTTCGAAGCTTAGAGAGAAGCTTGGATCAAGCGTTTATGTTAATCTCGGACTTGATAAATGCTTAGCTATTTATCCTGAAGAAACTTTTAACAAGTTAGTAGATGAAATTTCTTCTAAGAGTAGTCTTAATCCTCAAATCAGAAATTATAAGCGTACATTTTTCGCTAACTCATTCCAATGCGATATTGATAAACAAGGTCGTATTCAATTGACAAAAGAATCAAAAGAGAAATGCTCAATTGATAAAGATGTAGTTATTATCGGTATCGACGATCACATTGAAATCTGGGATAAAGAAAAATTCGCGAAGATGGAAGAGGAAAACGAAGCTGCATATGAAGAAAATGCATCAAGTCTTTATGAAGGATTATAGGTTATGGAATACAAACACATACCTGTTCTTCTAAAAGAAACTATCGATGGACTTAACTTAAAACCAGATGGAATTTACGTGGATGGCACTCTTGGTCGAGGCGGCCATTCAAGTGAAATCTTGAAAGTTGCAACGAAAGGACATCTATATTGTTTCGATCAAGATAAACAAGCAATAGCTGAATCAAAACAGAGATTAGAACAAATTGGGAAAAACTTCACATTGATTAATGACAATTTCGAGAATCTAAAAAAAGATTTAAACGAATTAGGCGTTAATGAAGTTGATGGATTTCTATTTGATCTCGGCGTAAGCTCTGCACAATTTGATGAATCTGATAGGGGATTCTCTTACCGTTATGATGCTAGACTCGATATGAGAATGAACCAAGACTCTAGAATTTCTGCATACGATGTAGTAAATAACTACTCATTAAATGATTTAACCAGAATCATTAGAGAATATGGAGAAGAACCATTCGCTTATCAAATTGCTCGTGAGATTATATCTCAAAGATCGATTTCTCCCCTCGTCACCACTTACCAATTAGTTGATGTAATTAAAAAAGCATTACCTAAGAAAGTCTTATCTAAACCTGGTCATCCAGCAAAACAAACATTCCAAGCGATACGCATTGAGGTAAATAGAGAATTAGAAGTTCTCAAAATTGCATTAAAAGATGCGTGTGAAATGTTAAAAAGCGGAGGCAGGGTCGCAGTTATCACATTTAACTCATTAGAAGATCGAATAGTAAAGCAATATTTCAATTCATTAACTAAAGATGAAGTTACTTCAAGGTATCTTCCATCAACTAACAAAGAAATTAACTATCGTTTAGTAAACAAAAAGATAATTACTGCTAGTGAAGAAGAACTTGCCAGTAACAATCGTTCCAAACCTGCTAAATTAAGAGTTATAGAAAGGAAATAAAAGATTATGAAAGATAAAATTTACAAGAAAAACATGACAAGTTTTGATTATAAAGCAAGAAGACTTGGTATTATTGGTAGTCTCGTTATTATTTTATCTTTAGCGATTTTACTTCCAATCTGCACATCAATTTCTTCTCAGAACGTGGCCATAACTGAGGAAATTAGACAATTAAATAATGAAATTGATACTAACTCAGGCGAGATTGAAACAAACAAATAAGTAGGTGAGCTTATGAAGATGACAGTACTTGAAAAATGCATTATTGCTCTCAACATCTTAATTGGATTAACAATTGTAGTTGCAATTATTTTAGACATGACCAGTCTTAAAGAAACTGTTAACTTATATTTCTTAATCGCATTAGGAATTGAAGCAGTTCTATGCATCGGATGTCTAATTCTCAATGGCGTGCTAAAGAGAGGTAAAAGAATTAAATTTCTTAAAGATACCAAATCTGCAGCGTAGCTAAAAAACCGTAAAAAATAAGGCGTTGAACCTTATTTTTTTATTTTTGTTATTTTTCTTAGAATTTTTAAAAGTTTTATTATAAATATAATAAAAATAAGAAAATAAATGTGATATACTAATAAAAGTTTTAAGCAGGTGTAGTTATGGAAAAGAACAAAAAAAGTGTAAATAAAAATTTAAATAACGATTTAGAATATGTATTATGTGGAATTATTGTCATTTTAATTTCCATTATTGGATTATTAAACAATGGCCCAGTTGGTAATTTTTTAACATATATATTTGTATTCTTATTTGGAGCGTTTTATTTTATCTTTTTCGCTTTAAGCATTATCTTCGGATTATACTTAATTATCAAAAGACAAATATATAAAGTACATTTTTCATTAAAATTATTTGGAATCTTATTTATATTTTTCTCATTAATTATTTCTTGTTCGATTACTTCAACTACTTTATACTTCAATAATTTAAATTCACAATATAGCTTACACTTATCTTTAATTTCTACTTCATTCCCTGTTATCAGTAACTTTAATGATCTTAATCAAGTTGGAGGAGGATTTATTGGTTATTTATTAAAAGCTTTATTTAATACAATCTTATCTCCAATCGGATGTTATATTTTAACAGGTTTATTATTTGTTGTTGGTTTATTTTTAGCTTTTAAAGAAATTGTTATTTATATCTACAAATTTATTAAAGAAAAAATAGCTTCCGCGAAAGAAAAAAGAAAACTAAAATCAGAACAAAGAAAGATTATTTCTGAAGATGATAAATCTTCCCAAGAATCTATTTTTGTAACAAGAACTGATGATGATAGTTTTTCAAAACAAATGAATGAAGAATATGATGAATTTAATAATTCTTCAAATATAAAAACTGATGATAAAGATATTAATGTAGAAGTTAATGTTGATATTCAAAATCATATAACTCCTTCATCATCTTCTATGGAACTAGATGAAATTGAAACTCCAGTTGTAAATAAAGAAGTTAAGATCAATCAACCTAAATCAATGGAAATTGAAGACTTACAAATTAACGATAATAAAGTTGAACCTATTGAAGATATTTCTTTACAAGATATTGATAATTTATCCAATATGTTAGATGAAGTAAATGATGATGATTTCTCTTTAGAAACTGAAACATATGTTGAACAACCTAGTGTAGAAGAACCTAAACCTATTGAAGAAGCTCCAATAGTTGAAAAAGTGGTAGAAAAACCTATCCAAGAAAGCCAACGTATAATCAATAATACTTATAATTCTTCTACAACAAATTATTATCCAAAACCATCAAGTATTAATCTTGAATCTCGTAATGAAGAGAAAAAAGAAGAAACTATTATTGCTCCTCAACAAGAAGTTATTAATGAAACTAAACAAGATGAAGTGCATGTTAATGAAGAAGTTCATATTAAACCAAAGCCAAAAAAACCATATGTTTTACCTCCATTTGAAATTTTAAAATATCATCCTTCAGAAGATACTAAAACTTTAAATGAAAATGCTGCAGCAGAAAAAGCAGAAAAAATTAATAAAACATTCCAAGAATATAAAATTGGTGCCCAAGTTATTTCTTATACTATTGGACCATCTGTTACTAGATTCAATGTTAAGATGAATGAAGGGGTTAGAGTTAATGATTTAACTAAAGTTGTTGATGAAGTATCAATCGCTTTAAATGGTGATAAATCAGTTAGACTTGAAACTGTTGTTGAAGGTAGAAATACTTCTTCAATCGAAGTCGGTAATGTTAAAGCTACTCCAGTTGATTTTAAAGAATGCTTTGAAGCTATCAAAGATAAAACTGGCGATAAGAATAAATTATTAATTCCTTTAGGTAAAGATATTGAAGGTAAAGTTATTACTACCTTAATCGATGAATTACCTCATGTATTAGTCGCAGGTACAACAGGTTCTGGTAAATCTGTCTTTATTAATACTATTATTGCAACTTTATTAATGAGAAATACACCAGATGAATTAAAGTTAATGTTAATTGATCCTAAAAAGGTTGAATTTTCTAAATACAATGATTTACCTCATTTACTTTGCCCAGTTATTTCTGATGCAAAAGATGGTAAAGTTGCTTTAAAGAAAATGGTCGATGAAATGGAAAGAAGATATGAACTTCTTGCCAAAGTCGGAGCAAGTAAAATCGCAGAATTTAATGAAATCGCTGAAATTGAACATTATGATAAGATGCCTAATATTGTCTTAATCATCGATGAATTCTCTGATTTCATGTCTGAATATGGTAAAGAAATTGAATTGAGTGTTAAAAGATTATGCCAAAAATCTAGAGCGTGTGGTATTTATTTAATTATTTGTACTCAAAGACCATCAGTTAATGTTATTACTGGTGATATTAAAGGTGTTATTCCTTCTAGAGTTGGTTTACTTGTCCCAAGCTATGTTGATTCAAAAACAATTCTTGATGAAGCAGGTGCAGAATCTTTATTAGGTTATGGAGACATGTTATGTCGTTTACCACGTCATAATTCACTAGTTAGATTACAAGGTTCTTATGTATCATCAAGTGAAGTATTTGAACTATGTAAATTTATTAAAGCTCAAAGAGAGCCTGAATATGATCGCAACTTTATGAACCTTGCAGAATCATCTTCTTTAAATGCTTTAGGTGGAGATGTTTCAGGTAGAAAGAAAGAAAGAGATGAACTTTCCGATACTGCAAGAGAATTAATTTTAGAAAAACAACAACCTTCTACATCATTCTTACAAAGAGAATTAAGTATTGGCTTTACTAGAGCGGATAAAATTCTCGCGGATTTAGAAGATGAAGGCGTATTGATTCGTGATCCTAACAATGGAAGAAGAACAATCGCTGAACAATATAAAAGAAAAAATTAGAAAGTGAGGTTTATTATGATTGAAAGAACTGAATTTAAAGCTACTTTAAGAGATATAAATACCATCGAAGTTATGATTCCTATGAGTTATAATTCCAATGGCTGTTTAAAATTTTATTTATATAAAAGTGGTTTTTTAATCAAAGAATTACATATTAAAAATCATCAACAAAATTCTAAATATCATTTCTATTATTTAGATCAATTACCATTTTTACAACTCGGTACTGAATATGAAATTTGGGATGAAAGAAATATTCGTATTCCATTAAATTGTTCTATTTTATGCTTACAAGATAAATATATTGATAGAATTCATTACGATGGTGAATTAGGTGCGATTTATTCTCCAAAATCAACAACTTTTAGAGTATTTTCTCCTTTAGCGTATTCTATAAGCGTACTTACTTTTAAACCTTATGACAATGCTTCAACTACTACAAAAGTTATGAATAAAAATAAGGATAATGGTATTTTTGAAATAACAATCGATGGAGATTTAGATGGTTATTTCTATTACTATGTAGTAAGAGTTAATGGAAAATATAATAACTGCGTTGATCCATATGCAAAAGCATTATCTTTAAATTCCATTTATGGCGTTGTTGTCAATGACAAGAAAACAGAGGTTGATTTAAATGAAGATAAATTACCTCCATTAAAAGATATTTGTGATTCAGTTATTTATGAACTTGATGTAAGAGATATGTCAAGTGATGTTAACGCACCTTTTAAATATAAAGGTAAATATTTAGGTTTAACTGAAGAAGGATTAGTGACTAAAAATGGTAATCCTATTGGTATTGATTATATTAAATCTTTAGGTATTACCCATGTTCAAATCTTACCTTTTTATGATTTCGCAACAACTTCAGATGAACATCCAGAAGATACATATAACTGGGGATATGATCCTTTAAATTATAATGCACCAGAAGGAAGTTATGCGACTGAATTAATGGATCCTTATACTCGAATTATCGAAGCTAAAAAGATGGTATCTTCTTTCCATAAACATGGAATTAGAGTCGTAATGGATGTTGTTTATAACCATGTATTTAACCATGAATTATCCAATTTTGAAAACATTTGTCCTCATTATTATTTTAAATTTAATGAAGATGGAACTCCATCAAATGGTTCTTTCTGCGGAAATGAATTTGAATCTCGTCATTTAATGGCTAGAAAATTCATTGTTGATTCATGTATTCACTGGGTAAAAGATTACGGTATTGATGGATTTAGATTTGATTTAATGGGTTTAATCGATATTAAAACTATTAATCAAGTTTATGAAGAATGCCGTAAAATTAAACCTGATTTTATCATTTATGGTGAAGGTTGGGATATGCCAAGTGTCATGCCTGGAAATCAAAAAGCAAGCATGTATAACGCAGGTCAATTACCAAATATTGGTTTCTTTAACGACCGTTATAGAGACATTGTTAAAGGTAAATCTGATCATTCTGCATTATATATGAGAGGATATTTAACTGGCGATATTAATTACCGCGATGGATTTAAACATTCTTTCGCAGGATGTATTTTACCTCTCGCATTCCCTCCATTATTTGATAAACCTGGTCAATCAATTAATTATGTTGAATGCCATGATAACAATACTTTATATGATAAATTAAAAGTATGTTGTTACGATGATAGTGAAGAAGATATTTTTAAACACATCAAGTTAATTAACGCGGTTAATATTTTAAGCTTTGGTGTCCCTTTCTTCCATGCAGGTCAAGAAATTGGTTTATCAAAAAATGGTGATCATAACTCCTATCGTTCAGGAGATGAAATAAATTCTTTTAAATGGAATTTAGTTGATCAAAGAGAATCATTATATAAATATTTTAAAGAATTAGTCGAATTAAAGAAGACTTATTCTTTCTTAAGATGCAATAAAAAGGAAGATATTGAAAATTTAATTTCTTTCCAAGATGAAGAAAATGGTTGCTTATCTATTATTTATAAAGATAAGAAACTTATCGCTCCATTAGAAGATTTTAGAATTGTCATTAATCCAACAAAAAATAGAATTGAGATTGCATTAGATGACTATTATAAAGTAATATTTAATGAGTCTGGCAAGATAACAAGCGATTGCTTCGCTCAATACTTGAGTGTTAATGGATTGTCATTAGTTGTCCTTATTAAGACAAAATAGGGCCAAACTCGGGATTTTTCCTTCCAAATATGGTGTATAATATATTTGGGAGGTGCAAAGCATGCTAAATTCGGTTAACCTAATCGGTGTTCTTTTAAAAGTTGAACAAGAAAAAAACTTTAGACTCTTAGAAGTCGAAAGAGGGTATATGCCTCTTTATGAAACAAAGGATAAAGATTTTATTCCTTTAATGAGTTGGAATAAGACTTCCAAAGGAGATTTATTCTATTATGAAGAAGGTTCTTTGGTAGCGATTAAAGGAAGGATTGAAGAAGTCGATGAGAAAGCATATGTCATCGTCGAAACAATCGTAGGCTTAGGAAAAAGATAAAATATGTTTAAAGTTATAGGATATGTTATTAAAAGTTTAGGTATTATTTTTAGATTGTTCTTTTATTGTATTTTTCATTTTAGAAAATCGATGAAAGGCTCAAGATTAAAAAGATATTATTATATTAGAAAAGAAGCTTTAAAATTAACTAAAAACCTTCATATGGATATAAGAGTTTCAGGACTTTCAAACTTACCAAATGATGATTCTTATTTAATTACACCAAATCATCAATCAATGGTTGATGCAGTAGCATTTTTCTCCGTGTTTGATGATCCAATTGCATATGTGGCAAAAGATGAATTAAATAAAGTTCCAGAAATTGGTAAATTAGTTTTAGCCCTTGAAGGTTATTTCTTAGAAAGAGATAATTTACGTCAAGAAATTAAAGTAATGAAATCAGTCGCGGATGATATGAATACTAAAAATATTCGTTTTATTATCTTCCCAGAAGGTACTAGATCAAAAAGCGAAGATTTTAAGTTAAATGAATTTAAAGCAGGAGCTTTTAAATATCCAATGAACAATAAAAAGAAGATTGTTCCTTGCGCGATATATGGAACAGGATTTGTCTTAAATAAGAAAGTACCTTTAAAGAAAAAATATCCAATTTATATTCATTTCTTTAAACCACTTGATTATGAATTTTATAAAGATAAAACTTCAAATGAAGTGGCAACTATTGTTCAAAATATGATTGATGAAAAGGTTGCATATTTTAAAAATCTCGAACAAAAATAACAAATTCTATATTTCAAAATTTTTAAGTCAAATTAAGCGTGAAATTCTCACGCTTTTTTTCTTTTTTTATTTGTTAAATCTAAGTTAGTAATATATAATATTACTTAGCAATGATGTTATAGAATTTTATAACTTACATAGGGGAGGAAGTTAATGAATTTATTTAATAAGATTCCAGATAATTTTTTCTCGATTTTATCAAGCAAAAATAAAAATATTTATGGCTTAGCGATTGTTACTTTATATGATTGTTTAACTTTATATCATAATCGTATTCGCAAGAGTGATTTTTTAGATTTGCTTAAGAATCGTGGAGAAGGCTTAGTTAAAAACTTAATCATTGAAGAAGATGATTATGAAACTGATAAAAGCCTTATATATGAACCTACATTACAAGGTAAATACAATTTAATTGTTAAACGTTTAGTTGATACAGGATGGATCATTATTGATCAAGAGATTAAATCAGGCGTTGAATATATCTTAATTCCAAGTTATTCAATGAGCATGTTAAAAATCGTTTATGAATTTGTCTCAGATGGTGAATCTCAATATGTTTCCAATGTTAGATCTACATATTCTGATTTACAATACGAAGATGAAAATCAATCCGATTACATGTATCGTGCTTTAGTTAACGCGGTTAATAAAACACGTGACTTGGAACTTGAAGTTACTAAATTGGATCATTCAATTAGAGTCTTCCATAAGCAACTTGCTAATATGTTTTCACCAAATGAAGTATTAAATCAACACTTTGATATTGCAAGAGAAGATGTTGTAGATCCTATCTATCACCCATTAAAAACAAATGACTCAATCATTTTATATAATGGACCAATTTCTAATATCTTAAAAAGATGGTTAAATACTCAAGAAGTATTCGATAAGATTGTTTCTCAAGCTTTAATTTTAAATCCTTCTTTAAAATCAAAAGAAGAGGCTCAAAAGGATGTCATTAGAAAAATTAACTACATTCAAGATACTTATAATAAGTTAACTGAAGAAATGAATGATATTGATAAGGCTCAATCTAATTACACAAAAGCAACTACTGAAAAGGTTATTTATTTAAATAACTCTGATAAAACTATTAAAGGTAAGTTAGAATCAATCTTCCTTTCTTTAGCGAAAGTTATTAATGGTGAACCTACAGGTTATCCAAATATCGTTAAAGATATCAATAATTCATTATTATTCTATCAACAAGGTTATATTGATTCAGATTCATTAACTAAACCTTATAGAAGAAATGAAAGATTTGAAGGAGAGCCAATGGCTTTAGATGATTCCGATCAAGAAGTCAATGAAGGCTTAATGCAATCATTACTTCAAATCATGGATGCTTATAGCGATGAAAAGATTATGGATTTCATGGAAGAAGCATTCAAAGATAATGATGAAATTGATGTTAAAAAGATTCCAGTTAAATCAGTTGAAGATTTTATCATGGTAATTCTTGGTACAGTTAAGGCTGATTCAAGATCTTCTTTCTATGATTTTGTAAGACCTGAAAATTTAGAATACATCACAAAAGAAGAAAAATATGAAATGCCTAACTATCAATATGTTAGAAGAAAGGATTAATTATGTTCGAAGAAAAATATTTACAATTATCAAGTTCTGATAAAGAACAATTCGCACATGTCGTAAATAACTTAATGCTTAAATCATTCGTATTAAGAGAAAATTATGACCGTCATTCTAAAATGATGAAAACAAATAAAGATTATTTATTCATTGAAAAGAATATTGATATGATTAGAGAATATTTAGAATTCTCCGGTTGGACTATTGAAAAAGATTCTCGTTTAGGTGTTGTCATGATCAACAATGAATATCAAGAAAACCATGTTAGAATTGACTTTTTAACTTCTTTAATTGTTTATGGCTTAAGATATGCTTATGAACTCGCAAGAGAAAAGAATGAAATGACTCAAGAAGTTTATTTCACAACAAGTGAATTATTAGTTTTATTAAACGATAAAGGTTTAATTAAACCAGATAAAAAACCTACATCAGTTGGTTTAGCTTCATCATTCAGATTCTTAGAAAACCACAATATCATTTCTAGAGTATCTGGTGAATTCAAAGATAGAAACTTAACATTTGTTATTTTACCATCTATCTTATACGTTATTGATATGACAAAGATTAATGCAATCTTTGATGCAGTTTCATCTTATGATGATTCTTTATAGGAGGTAGTCAATGAAAAAATTAGTAAAAGTACGTATTATCAATTGGCACTATTTCTATAATGTCACATTCGATATTGATCAAGTTAACTTCTTAACTGGTCAAAATGCTGCAGGTAAATCTACTTTAATCGATGCGATGCAAGTTGTATTACTTGGTGATACATCTGGTAGACAATTTAACAAAGCTGCTTCTGAAAAAGCAGGCCGTACATTAAAAGGCTATTTAAAAGGTGAAATTGGTGATGATGGAGAAGGTTCTTATCGTTATTTAAGAAATGGTCGTTTCTCATCTTATATCGCTTTACAATGGTATGATGATGTAAATGATAAATATTTTACAACCGGTATTGTATTTGATATTTTTGAAGATTCTTCAGAAGAACATCATTTCTTCATTTTACAAGATAAGATTCCAGAAAATAATTTCGTTGTTTTACAAGTACCAATGTCTTATAAACAATTAAGTGAATATTTCTCAAAGAATTATGCACCTACTGAATATTATTTCGCGGATAGTAACGCTCAATACCAAGCTCGTATTAAAGATGAATTCGGCGGAATTAAAGATAAATATTTCTCATTATTCAAAAAAGCTGTTTCTTTCACACCTATTACAAACATTGAACAATTCTTAACAGAATATGTTTGCGATGTTCCAAGTGAAATTAACGTCGAATCAATGAGAAACAATATTCAACAATATAAACGTCTTGAAATTGAAGCAAGTAATATGAAACAAAAAATTACTCGCTTAGAAGAAATTCAAAACGCATTTAATGAATATAATTCTAAAAAACAAGATTTAAATGTCGCAAGTTATGTTTCTAAAAGAATTACATATCAAGTATATTTAAATACTATTTCTAATTTCCAAAAAGATATTTCTTCTTCGGAAACTAGATTACAAGAAATCGCAAGTGAATTAATCGCGATTGAAGATAGAATTAAAGATTACAATAAACTAAAAGAAAATTTAATCGCTCAAAAAGTTTCTTCAGGTGCATTCCAATTAACAAGTGAATTATCCACTCAAAAAGATGCAACTTCAAAGAAGATTAATGAAATCACTAATCAATTAAATACTTTAAGAAATCAATTAAGTAAATATATTAATGATTATTCTAATACAGCAAATCAAATTATTTCTATTTGCTCATCCATTAAAGATGATAGAACATATATCTCTTATAAGAAGGAATTAGAAACATTAATTACTTCATCAGAAGAATTATTAAATAATGTTAATACATTTAAAGGTGTATTTACTAACACTGAATCAATTGATGATTCATCATTAACTTCATTTAGAGATGCATTAATTAAATATAAATCAGATGTATTTGAATTAGGCTCAAGAATTAGAAGTAAATATTCTGATTTAGTTTTAGAAAATACTCACGCTAAACAACAATTATCTGATTTAGATAATGGTTCTAAAAACTATGATTTACAATTAATGACAATTAGAAGAGAATTAGAACATCGTTTATCTGATTTCTATGGTACACAAGTACCAGTTACAATCTTCGCGGATTTAGTTGATATTAAGACTCCTAGATGGGTTAACGCGATTGAAGGTTTTGTTGGCAATCAAAAACAAAATATGTTTGTTGATAACCAATATTATGAAACTGCGAATAAGATTCTTCCTGAAATCTTAAGAAAACAACAATATTATAGAACTGGTTTAATCGACCAAGAAAAATTACATAAAGCTAACTTTATTATCGATGATGATTCCCTTGCAGAAGAAATTATTACCGATCATCAAGGAGCAAGAGATTATGCGAATTTCTTACTTGGTAAGATGATCAAATGTGAATCTTTCCATGAAGCAAGAGAAATTGGCCGTGGTATTACTCCAAAATGTGAAGGCTATCGTAATTTCGCTTCCTTTGTTATTCCAGAAAAGAATTATCGTTATCCTTTAATGGGTAGAAAGATTTCTGATGAATTAAAGAGAACTAAGAAACTTGAAGTTGAACAAAATGAAAAAGTTCTTAATACTTTAAAAGCATTAACAACTGCATTAACTTTAGTTAACGCTTTAGATACTTTATCATCAAACGAAGTTTCAACTGCAGGCATTATTTTAGAAAATGCTGCAACATTAGATTCATTAAAAGCAAATCTCGCTCGTTATGAAGAAGAACTTTCTAACACAGGTTCAATTGAAATTTCATCAATTGAAGGTAAGATTGCTCGTATTGAAATCGATATTAAGAACTTAGAAGATGATAAACAAGAATTAATCTTAGAAAGAGGTAAATTACAAGAATCTATCAGAAATATTCAAGATGAAAAGATTCCTGCACAAATTCAAGCATCTAATGATATATTAGAACAAATTAAGGATTCATTTGATGAAGAATTTGTTAATAACGTTGCATTACCTAAATTCAATGAAGAACTTGCAACTGGTAGAAGCTTAATTTCTATTAGATCTGAATACGAAGATTTATATGTTCGTAGCCAAAACAAAATGCGTTCTTTATTCAATGCATTAAATGAATTAAGAAGAGAATATTGTTTAACTTATAAATTATCTTATGATACAACTAAAGAAGTTAATGATGATTTCGATAATGAATTAACATTATTAAGAGATGTTAAACTTCCTGAATATCAAGATAAGATTGCTTCTGCTTACGCTAACGCAACAAAAGAATTTAAAGATGACTTTATTTTCAAACTCAAAACATCAATTGAAACTGTTAGAAGCCAAATTGATGATTTAAATGAAGCATTAAAAGATGCAAAATTCGGTAATGACTCATATCAATTTACCGTAACTCCTGCACCTCAATATAAAGAATATTATGACATGATCACTGATAATTTATTATTAACATGTGGTGATGATGAAAATGCATATTTTGAAAAATATCAAGAAGTCATGAATTCTTTATTCAAATTAATTGGTGATGTTTCTGCGACAAATGATCAAAACTCAGTACTCGCTCAAAACGTTGAAAAATTCACAGATTATCGTACTTACTTAATGTTTGATATGCTTGTTAAAAAGGGTGAAGGAAAAGCTTATTCCCTTGCAAAGAATATTAAGAAACAATCCGGTGGTGAAACTCAAACTCCATTCTATGTTTCTATTCTTGCATCATTCAGCCAACTTTATCGTATTAGACAAGTAGGTAGCCAAAGCAATTGTATTAGACTTGTTATCTTCGATGAAGCTTTCTCAAAGATGGACTCAACACGTATTATTGAATCAATTAAGATTTTAAAGAATTTCGGTTTACAAGTTATTCTTTCTGCACCAAGTGAAAAGGTTTCTGACTTAGCGAAATTAGTTGATAAGACATTACTTGTCTCACGTCAAAATAACAAATCTCAAGTTGATACATTTGAAATTAAAAAATAAATGATGAAAAATAACTTTAATTAAGTTATATTAAAAATAATGAAAGGAGGATTTATGTTAGATACAACTTTATTTTCTTTAAATGGTATTTGGACAATTATTGGATTTTTAATCAGTTTTATTATTCCTTTATTTCTTACATTGTTAATCGCAAAAAAAAGAAGTATATTAGCGTCAATCTTCTTTTTACCATTTATTATCTGTTTATCATCATTCTTAATAAGAAATATTGGATTTTTAAATAATTTTCTAACCGGTGGAAATAAAATCGGTAATGGATTATATTTAGGCATTGCTTATTTAGAAATACCAGTTAATGCATTTCATTCTTTAGTAACAAAAACATTGACTAAAATCGCACCTAATAGTGAATTTTATGTTAATAATATTGTTAATGGTCAATGGTTTGGATTTACCTTCTATGGTGTATTATGGATTTTATTCTTCATAATTTTCCATTCCAGAAAAAAGAAAAATGTCAGAAAATATGATGATGATTTCTAAAATTTAGGAAATTTAAAAAGTGTTTATTTTGATTTACGAAAAAATCGGCTAAACACTTTTTATTTTGCCTTTTTTATGAAAGCGCTTAAATTTGTCTATCGATAAAATATATCCCTTCTTTTAAAATTTTTTTTCTTTGCTATAATGTAATTATAAGGAACTAGATAATATGAGTAAAATAACACAAGCTTCTAGTAAATTAGTCTCAATCAAAAAGTTCTATTTTAATAAAGTATTGCTTTTTGGTTTTATTTCTTTAGCGTGTCTTATTTTACTGTTACTTGTTTATCTGGGAAGTTATTATTCATTCTTTGTTGATGATTCTTTAACCAATAATATTCCATTTATTTATAATAATGACCCGTCAGTGCAGAGAATTATTTCGATTATTGTAAGTTTGATAGTTGCTTTAATTGGAAGTTTAATAATATTGCTTGTTTATTATTTCAATAACAATAAATATCAAAAAGAAGCCAATGATATTTTATATAAAGAATTAGAACTTAATGAGATATATAAAATAGATCATGATGAAAATTTAGAATTTCTTCAATTTGATAATATCTATAAATATGTCGGATTGGAACCTCCTAAATATTATTACTTAATGAGCTTATCGAGTTTGATTAAATTAAATTTTTATCAAATACACGATAAAACAGTTAAAAATAAAAATGGTATATTGATAACTTCAACATTAAATGATGATATAAATGGTTTTCTTCAAATTCGAAGTGATAATGTCTTTCCCATTGAAAGTTTAAATGAAAAGAATATTTATCAATATTATTTAGATGATGTAAAAAAATATACTTCACCAATTTATATAAATTCATCGTTTAATAAACAAACGTATGAATTAGTTTCAAAAGAAGTAACTGATACTTTCTTAAATATGAAGAAATTTTGTTCTTCTAATATAGTTGTTACTTTAGTTGGAAAACAACTTATTATTTATATTTCTTCTTGGCAGATGAAATTGATAGATTCATTAAAAAAGAAGATAGCTTATAACGCAGTCGACTTAAAAGTTGACGCACTTACGGAACTTATAGATTTCACAAACGATATCTATTACTACATATCAAAAAATATAAGGAGAATTTAGTATATGGCAGCAAATGAAATGGTTAGTTTAGTTTTAGCGGGTGGTAAAGGAACACGTCTTTTAGGTTTAACTAAAAAGACATCAAAACCTGCAGTCTATTTTGGAGGTAAATATCGTATTATCGACTTTGTCTTATCCAATTTAGCGAATTCCAACGTACAAAAAGTTGGTGTTTTAACTCAATATGAATCAATTGAACTTTCAAATTATTGTTCAAGTGGTCATAACTGGGGATTTGATGGTAATAACTCACAATTATCGTTATTATCACCTCGTCAAAAAGAAGAAGGTAGTTTCTGGTATTTAGGTACTGCGGATGCGATTTATCAAAACATCGATTATCTAGATTCAGTCGATCCTGAATATGTCTTAATTCTTTCTGCTGACCACATCTACAAAATGAATTATGCAAAAATGCTTGCATTTACAAAAGAAGTTGATGCAGATTGTACAATTGCATATTTAACTGTTGAAGAAAAAGATGTTTCTAGATTTGGTATTTTAACAGTTGATGATGAAGGTAGAATTTCTTCATTCATTGAAAAACCAAAACATTCAGATTCTAGATGTGCATCAATGGGTTTATATATCTTTAAATATAAAACATTAAGAGATGCATTAGTCAAAGACGCAAAAGATGAAACTTCTGAACACGACTTTGGTAAGAACATCATTCCTTATTTCTTAAATAAGAAAAAGAAAGTATATGGTTATCCATTTGAAGGTTATTGGAGAGATGTTGGTACATTAAATTCCTTATGGGAAGCAAATATGGACTTAATCGATGATGATAACGCACTTGATTTATATAATCATTTCTCAAGCTTCAAGATTTATTCAGAAGATACAAAATCTTTACCTCAATACATTGGTCCTAAAGCAAAGATTACAAATTGTATGATTAACCAAGGATCAATAGTTCTAGGCGAAGTAGAACATTCAGTTTTATTTACTGGAACTTATATTGAAGAAGGTGCATATATTAAAGATTCAGTTATTATGCCAAATGTAACTGTTAAAAAAGGTGCACGTATTGTTAACGCGATTGTTCAAGAAGGCGCGGTTATTGAAGAAGACCGTATCATTGAAGGAACAAAAGATAACGTTACTTTAATTACAAAATAATAGGAGGAAAGATATATTATGGCACGTATTTTAGGTTTAGTAAATTTACATTGTTCTCCAGATTTAGGACAAATTTCAAAAATTAGATCTCTTGCAACTCTTCCTTTCTTAGGTAGATATGCATTCGTTGATTTCCCATTATCAAATTTTTCTAATTCAACTATTAATACAGTTGGTGTTTTAGTTAACAAATCACCAAGAAGTATGATTAAACATATGGATAATGCGATGAGTTATACAAATAACACTAAGATGGGTAAAACTATTCTTTGTTATAATGAAACATACGCGAATAGTCCTTTATATAACACAGATATTAACAATATCATTGAAAATAAATGGTTATATGAAGATGGCAAATTCAAATATGTTGTTATCGCACCTGCACATATGATTTATCGCCTTGATTTTAATAAAGTTATTGATGAACATATTAAAAACAAAGCTTCTATTACATGTGTTTATAAAAAAGTAAGCGATGGTAGAACTTCATTTATTGATCAAGATATCTTTGATTTTAATAAAGATGGTTCATTATCACAAATTAGAAAGAATTTAGGCGTTGAAGATGAAATTAATGTTTCAATGGAAACATATGTTATCTCAATTGATAAATTAAAAGATTTATTAGAATTCTCAACTAAAACTTCAAAATTATTTACATTAAGAGATGTCATTAATTATTTATGTACAACTTTAAAAGTAAATACATATGAATATGATGGATTCTTAGAAACAATTAGATCATTATCAGATTATTTAAATGTTTCATTAAAATTATTAAATCTTGATAAATTAAATGAATTATGTTCAACTTCATGGCCAATTTATACAAAAACTCATGATACACCTCCAGCAAAATACTTAGAACATTCTAAAGTAACAAATTCATTCGTATCAAATGGTGCGATTATTGATGGTAAGGTCGATACATCAGTTGTTTGTAGAGATGCAGTTATTTCTAAAGGTGCGACTGTTAGAAATTCTATTATCTTATCCAATGCATTTATTTCTGAAGATTGTATTTTAGAAAATGTTATTGTTGATAAAGGCGCGAAAATTATTAATGTTAAAGAATTAAAAGGAACTAAGGCAAATCCTTTATATGTCGGACAAGGAGATGTTATTTAATGAAAATCTGTATGATATCTTCGGAATCTATTCCGTTTATTAAAACAGGTGGACTCGCTGATGTAGTTTATTCTTTATCAAGAAAGATGGTTGTTTATAAACATCCAACTACAATTGTCTTACCTTATTATCAAAAAATTAAAAATAAAAAAGATGAATATGGTATCAAATCTGTCAAAGAATTTGAAATCAATATGGCATGGAGAACTAAGATTAAATGTGAAATCTTAACTTGCAAATATAGAGATATTACTTATTATTTCATCGGTAATGATTTCTATTTCGGCGGTAGAGAAAATCCTTATGGCTATTTTGATGATCAAGAAAGATTTGCTTTCTATCAACTTGCAGCATTACAAATGATTTATGAATTGAAATTAGCCTTTGAAATCATCCATTTACACGATTGGCAAACTGGTATGATTCCATTAATTTATCGCGAATTCTTCAAAGGTAAATTAAGAAGAGATCCTAAATTTATTTACACAATTCATAATCCAGCATTCTTAGGTTTAGTTGATCGTAAAGACTTATATGATTATTTCAATTTAAGTGAAAAATTCTATGATGATGGAACAACAAGATTTGATAATAAAGTTTCTTATTTAAAAACTGGTATTATGCTCGCAGATCGTATTACAGTTGTTTCAAGAACTCATCGTGAAGAATTATTAAATGGTCAAGCTGGCAAAGGATTACAAGATTGTTTAACTTATCGTAAAGGTATTGTTAAAGGTATTGTCAATGGTATTGATACTAAAGATTGGAATCCTGATAAAGACCCATTAATTAAACATCATTATACAATTGAAAACGTTATTTGCCAAAAGGGTAAAAATAAACGTGATTTCTGTAAAGAAAAAGGCTTAAATCCTAAATATCCTTTATATGGAATTGTTTCAAGATTAACAACTCAAAAAGGATTAGATTTAGTTACTGATTCATTAGAAGAATTAATTAAAGCTAAAGTATGTATTTATGTTTTAGGTACTGGTGAAAAAGAAATTGAAGATAAGATGAAAGAAATGGCAGCAAAATATCCTCACAATTTCGCGATCGATTTAAAATATTCAGAAGAAATCGCTCACCAAGCTTATTCAAGTTGTGACTTCTTCTTAATGCCATCGAGATTTGAACCATGTGGAATTACTCAAATGATTTCTCATCGTTATGGTACTTTACCTATCGCTAGAGCAACTGGTGGTTTAGTTGATACAATTCTTCCATATAATGGAATGAATATTGATGAAGCTAACGGATTCTTGTTTACAGATTTTAATAAACAAGCATTCTTATCAACTGTTCAATTAAGCTTAGATTTATATAAACAAAAAAGAAAATTTACCAAGATTATTCATAATGCAATGCAAGTAAATAATTCTTGGACTAAATCTTATAAAGAATATTACGATTTATATTTAGAAGCTTTAAATAAGTAATTATTAGCGGGTTCGATGAACTCGCTTTAATTTTCAACTAATTAAATTGCTTATTTATT